>JBFENN010000193.1:0-6298 GCA_041551115.1 Anaerolineales bacterium | reverse complement strand
TGTCAATAGCTCCCCAAGTATGGGTAACAATTGCTTGTCGATAGCCCATTGACAAGCGTCTTATAGTACTAAAGTACTATCTTAGAGTTTTCTTAAAATACTTTCCAAATTGAAAAGTTTACAGTATTATTAGGTAGTACGCCCCGAAGCACATCCTCCCGCGCGACAGCGGGCCAAATGGACAGTACAACTGAATACCTGCACTACACATACCAGTTTGCATTGTTTTAACTTTCATTATTGGGTCCAACCATTCCCATTTCACACTCGCCCACAGAATACACTACCATTAAGGTCTTAATTCTCCAAGTTTCTGCCAAGCTTGGAGTTTTGCATTCTTGTTCAAGAACCAGAGCGGTCTCAGACAAGTGTTTTTAGATGTTTCTTTTAGATGGTTCAAGGAGGTGATGCGTATCAGCGAAAAGGAACAAGAGCCGGAAGTTGCAGTTGCACACACCACAACCACTATGTTATTGAGTACGGAGGAAAAATGAACAGCAAGAAGTTATTTAGCATCATCATCTTAGCAGCCATCCTGCTGGCACTGCTCGTGCCGGGCGCATTGGCTGCCCCCCGGACCGGCTACCAGGATGAACCGGCCTTAGCCGGCGTAGCCCGCCCACCCGATAACCGCATGGACCCGCTTACCAAAGGGCAATTAGCTTTACGGGAAGAGGGATTACAAGCTCAGCTTGCACAAGGCAACACGCATCACATGGTTGAGATTTACGAAGGTCCGAAAGGGCAATTTGTTGAACTGGCACGTCAGGGTGAGGACCCGGTGTGGACAGTACTCGGTGAATTTGGCGATTTCCCGCACAACAACATCGCCGAACCAGATCGCTCTGTGGACAACACCACCATCTGGACAGAAGATTTCAGTCGCGAGTATTTCTTGGATTTACTCTTCGCTGAATGTGACGACGTAAACTCAATGCGTGAGTATTTTATCGAGCAGTCGTCCAACCGCTACACCGTCAATGGGGATGTTACTGATTGGACATTAGCTCCGGGAGATGCCTGCACCTACGATGATGATGTCTCAAACGATGGCAATCCTGCATATCCTGATGGAGGCAATGCGGTTTGGTACTTCATCAAGGACACGATCAATGATTGGTATGCTCAACAAATCGCGGCTGGCAAAACATCTGCAGAGATCGACGAATACCTAAGCCAATTCGATGTCTGGGATCGCTACGATTGGGACGGAGATGGCAATTTTGACGAGCCCGATGGTTATATCGACCACATGCAGTTCGTGCACGCTGGTGAGGGCAACGAGGCTGGCGGCGGTACGCTGGGCGACTGTGCCATATGGTCGCACTCCTGGTACGCATTCTCAAAGTTCGTTGGCGTTAGAGGACCTTCCCCTGACTTCCTAATTGGTGGTTTACCAATCGGAGAAAGCTCTTACTGGGTAGGAAAGTACACCATCCAACCCGAAAACGGCGGTGTAGGTGTTTTCACACACGAGTACTCCCACGACCTGGGCATCCCGGACCTGTACGACTACACTGGCGAGAACGCAACCGGCTTCTGGACGCTGATGTCATCCGGCTCCTGGCTTAGCCAGAGCAATGAGGATATCGGCTCGCAGCCCAACCACCTGGGTGTCTGGGAGAAGTTCCAACTGGGTTGGCTGAACTACGAGGTTGCCCGAGCAGGTGTGAAATCAGAGCACAAGCTGGGCCCGGCGGAGACTACCACCAAGCAGGCGCAAGGCTTGTTTGTGATTCTCCCACCAAAACCAGTCACCGAAGTGATTGCCGATCCATTTGAAGGTGATTTCTTCTACTACAGCGGTGCTGGTAACAACCTGGATAACTGGATGACCAAATCGTTCACCTTAGGGGCTGGTTCATCATTCGCTGCGAAAGCAAATGTTCAGATTGAAGTAGACTGGGATTATGCTTACCTGGTAGTATCCACTGATGGCGGCACTACCTGGACAAATGTTGAGACCAACCTCTCCACGAATACAGATCCGAACGGGCAAAACTTCGGCAACGGTATCACTGGCGACTCAGGTGGCTGGGTGGATCTCACTGCAGATTTATCCGCGTTCACCGGTGATGTGCTGCTTGGTTTCCGCTACTGGACCGATGTCGCTGCTGTCGAGCCAGGTTTCATGGTCGACAATATCTTGATCACTGGTTATCCGATGGACGGCGCTGAGGAGGATGCAGGCTGGACATTTGAAGGCTTTAGGCTAACCACCGGCACTGAGTCCGCGTTCTACAACAACTACTACGTAGCTGAGTTCCGCCAGTATCGCGGCTATGATCGCGGTTTAGCCAATGCGTACAACTTCGGTTGGGGTGGCGTTCCTGGACTAGGTAATCTAGTAGAGCATTTCCCCTACCAGGACGGCCTGCTGATCAGCTATTGGGATACTTCATTTTCTAGCAACAATGTGGGCGCCAACTGTGCAGCCGGGCGCTGCGGTGGACGGCTGCTGCCCGTTGATGCCCACCCCGAGCTGATGTACCGCGCGGATGGCGGCATCTGGCGCAACCGCGTCCAGACCTACGACGCGACCTTCGGCCTCGAACCGACTGATGCGATCACCCTGCACTGGCGTGGTGAGGCTTCAGAACACCCCAGCCAGCCAGCCGTTCCGGTCTTTGATGACCGCAACAGCTACTACGATCCTGCGAACCCGATGGGCAGCGTGATCGTGCCGAACACCGGTACACAGATCCGTGTCAAGAGCGTGAGCGCCAAGGGCTCCTTCATGCAGGTTGAGGTGCGCCCCGCCAAGTAATTTGGGCTAACGCATTACGACGCAATACAGAAACTGGCAGGCTGACGCCTGCCAGTTTTTCTTTACTACACTCATTAGGAAATCCTTCGGTTGCTGTGCTCCCCAAAAGGATGGTGAGCAAATGAGGTATATGCTGGCGGATATTGGTCTACATGCTCCATCAGCACAACTTCTGGAAAGGGAGGCTGCCATCCGGGATGACTCCCCTCCATTGTCATCCAGAAGAGGAACGACGAAGGATCTCGTTTTCCACAGTGAACCATTACAGCCAACCAGGAGATTCTTCGCTGCGCTCAGAATGACAGAGGTGTGATTATGCTAAGCAATGTGAGTTAGCAAACATACATTAGACACTTATTTCTCATAAAGAGTGGGAATCCTAGAGTTCTCTCAAGTAGCTATAGGCGCAGTATCCGTCATCTATGAGGAGGAACGACGAAGGATCCTGCTATTCGACATGCTCCAAATAATCAAATCAAGAGATTCTTCGCTGCGCTCAGTTATGACGTCGCGCTGCAAACGCAACGTTAAGCGAGTTTGCTCCCGCAAACTCGACACCGATGATGTACAGTCAGCATATATTGGTCATCGCTGGCAGACATTATGGTATCCTCTGCGGCAAGAGAGAAGCATAGGAGAACTGCGATGAAAACGATCGGGCTGCTGGGCGGGATGTCGTGGGAGTCATCGCTGGCGTACTACCGGCTGCTCAACCAGCTGGTACGGGAGCGGTTGGGCGGGATGCACTCGGCACGCTGCATCCTATACTCATTGGACTTCGCCGAAATTGAAGCTCTGCAGATGCATGGTCAATGGGACGAGGCCGCCGAGATCCTGATCAGCGCTGCCCAGGGGCTGGAGCGTGCCGGAGCAGAGGGCCTGCTGATCTGCACCAACACGATGCACAAGCTGGCTGGCCAGGTGCAGGCGAGCATCGCCATCCCACTGCTGCACATCGCGGACGGCACCGGTCAAGCGGTCCAAGGACAGGGTCTGCAAACCGTTGGGCTGCTGGGGACCCGCTTCACGATGGAAGAGGCTTTCTACCGCGGCCGGCTGGAAGACAAGTACAACCTGCAGGTGCTGATCCCCGAAGCTGACGACCGGCAGGTTGTCCACGACGTGATCTACGACGAGCTCGTGCAGGGGGTCATCAATCCCACCTCCCGGAACGCTTACCTAGATATTATCGACCGCCTGGTCAAGCGCGGCGCGCAGGGCGTCATCCTGGGCTGTACCGAAATCGGCTTGTTAGTCAAAGCCGAACATACCGCAATCCCGCTGTTTGATACCACCCTGATCCACGCCCAGGCAGCAGTCGATTGGGCGCTGAACGAGAATAACTGACGGAGATTCATCATGATCCAGCTCACAGAAGCCTGGCGCAGATCCTATCCGGGGGCCGCGGTTGGGGTGCTAGCGGTAGAAAAAGCCAGCAACCCCCGTTTGGATAGCAATCTCGAAGAACGCAAAATGCAGCTGAGCGACCAGCTGCGACAACGCTATGCCGGCCGGGACCGGACCAGTCTGCGAGCACTGCCCACACTGCAGGTCTACCACCAATACTACAAGCGCTTCAAGAAGACCTACCACCTGCAGCTGCAGCTCGAATCGATCGTTTTGCAAGGTAAACATATCCCCAGCAGCACGGCACTGGTCGAAGCGATGTTCATGGCTGAACTGGGCAGCCTGCTGCTGACCTCCGGGCACGACCTGGCGCAGGTCAACCTGCCGATCAAGATCGATGCAGCCGTGGGGGTCGAAACATACATCCGGATCAACCGGCAGCTGCAAACGCTCAAAGCCGGCGACATGTACATCGCCGACCAGGAGGGGATTCTCTCATCGATCATCTACGGACCTGATCATCGCACCCGGATTGTCGACACGACGACCTCCGCCCTGTTCACCGTTTATGCGCCGCTGGGCATCCCAGCAGCCGAGGTGGAGCAGCATCTTGAAAGCACCTTGGAACTGATCCGCGTTTTCTCTCCCCAGGTGCAGGTCATCAGCCAGGGGGTACACCCAGCATCGATATGATCGACTACACGCAAATCGCGGAACTCGTTGAGCCGCAATCCTACCTGCACACGGCTTTCCAAGCCATGGCGGCGGATTTCTACTCTGCCGGCGAAACCCGCTACAAGGACTATATCACGATCAGCTTGGTACAATTCAGCGCCTACGTCGCGCAACTGCACAAATATGCGGCCGGACAGGATTTAGCCGCAGGTCATGTCCCCCAATCCGTGTATTGGTTGGTCTCAGAAGGCCAGCTCCTGCTCGGCACCACCAGCATCCGCCACCGGTTGAACAAGCAGCTCAACCATGAGGGCGGTCATATCGGCTACAACATCCGCCCTTCCTACCGCGGGCGCGGTCTGGGTACACTGCAGCTGCGCCTGGTGCTGCCGAAAGCCAGAGGACTCGGACTGCAGAAAGTGTTGATTACCTGCGACACCGACAATATCGCCTCGTCCAAGATCATTGAGAAGAACGGTGGCATACTGGAGAACCGGGTCATATCCCGGACATCGGGCAAGCTGGTGTCGCGCTACTGGGTCGACCTCAGCCGCTGAACGGCAGGCAGTATGAAAACTAGGATCTATGTACATATAAAGCCTTAGTTTGTGAGGTGCGATATGGAGCTGGCGTCCCACAATATGACCGTGAATGGCTGCAATTTGAAGTACTACCAAGCCGGAGAAGCTGGAGACCCGGTCCTGCTGCTGCACGGCGGTGGCACCGATCACGCCCGGCTGTCTTGGGAGCTGACCTACCCCACTTTGGCACCTAATCACCGGGTGATCATGCCCGACTGGCCGGGCTACGGGGGTAGTGAGCTGGCGAAGAATCCGTTCAGCATCGACCTGCTGGGTGATACATTGGCTGGGTTGATGGATGGTCTCGCCATTGATACTGCGAGCCTGGTAGGTGTCTCGATGGGAGGGGCTGCGGCGATGGGTTTCACGCTTGCGCATGCGGAGCGAGTGGCGAAGCTGGTCCTGGTCGATTCCTATGGCATGCAAGCACGCGCACCCTGGCACAAGCTTTCTTACCTGACTGTCCGGATCCCTTACCTGGTCCCGATGAGCTGGGCGCTACTGCGCCGCAGCCGCAGGTTGACTCGCTGGACGCTGGGAACGATCCTGGCAAACCCACAGGCAATAACACCCGAGCTGGTCGAGGAGGTCTACCAAGCGATGCAGTCCGAAAAAACCGGCCGGGCATTCTATGAATTCCAAAACTGTGAGATGACCTGGGACGGGCTGCACACCTGCTATATGGAACGGTTGGGGAAGATCCACCAGCGCACCCTGCTGATCCACGGTGAAACCGACCGTTTGGTGCCCTTGGCTGCGGCGAAGGAAGCTGTGGAACGCCTGCCGAACGCAGACCTGGAGATCCTAGCCAACTGCGGTCATTGGCCGCAGCGCGACCAACCAGCGGCATTCAACCGGCTGGTCGCTGATTTCCTGCGATCCAATAAGGTCTAGCAGCAGGATGACACAGAAACCGTTTCCCCTGATG
>JBFENN010000192.1:0-6326 GCA_041551115.1 Anaerolineales bacterium | reverse complement strand
GGAGATCACACGGGTTTCGGATACAACCAGATGCTGACCCGTTCTATCTAGATCCGGAAGATGAGGCTGATCGGCATTATTGGTTAATCTCTGGAATTGAATAAACCAGTCCTGGATCTACTAGAAATATCTCCCAACAGGTTTAGTTGCCTGTTGGGAGATTCCTTTACTTGGCGGCTATACTCCGTTTTCTTTGATAATTTGAGTTCTTTATCCGGCAGTGGTTGTTACACACGAATAGCTCAGCAGCACGTTTCTGACTGTCGATTACTGGGATATACACGTCGCTAGTAGACGATTGAATTACGTATTTGTTAATTCTTTGGCAGTACGATTTGCTTGTGCGATTTGATCGGCAGGTTCTAAGTCATTGTAGATGGCTAGTTATTCTTTTCCTACTGACTCTCATCGATATGGGCATGGATATGGTACAGGACTTCCATGTGCAATGGGTCAATGGATAGGATATCAATCAACGGGAAAAACAACCACATACTTCAAACTGTTTGCTGCCATATCGTGTCGATACTGCTCGGATGTCGGTTGCCCTACTGTACTTGAGATACCAGGCCTCAATTAGCGCAAATACACAATAGCGCGCAGGAAATCCTGGTATCTGTGGACTTTGCTATGCAGTTTTGGTATCAGGATTCAATGCATCTCAATTTGAAACAGACTGCTGTGATTGGAAGCATTTTTATAGTTGTGCTCACCGCGCTGCTAATAGGTGCGGGCATTATCATCGCCTGTGGTAAATCCCGCTTGTTTGGCTCGTTATACCAATTTTCCGATGTGTGGTTTATTACAGAAGATTGCCGGACGTGGGGGGGACACGCCCGGCACTCTAAGGAGGTCCACCGGATGCCACCAACACGGGGGGGACGTGCTGAGAGATTCATCCGGGGAAGACACCTGTATTACCAATAAAAGGGAGGGCAGGTGTCAGTTTCATAATATACCTGATTCTAAAATTTTCAGTATTAATATAAGATTAGAGCTGTCCAATTTGTACGATTTATCATGTTTAGCATGACTTCATGGTGTTGTTTGTCTGCGCTCTCTGAAATCCTGTTTCCCCTTCTCAATTTGGTCAATAATATACTGGCTTGAGTCTGATTCCACAATAAGGATTTTTGAAAATCGATTTTGAATTTGGTTATCATCGACGGCCGAATTCTTGCAACGGGACTTTAGGTTACAGGTGTCTGTAACCATAGGGATTCTAGATTGGTAGCAAAGTTCGCTGGTGTCAATATTGACCATGACACATCGACTTACGATAAGAATCAGGATTGTATCCTTGATATTATTATGCTATGATTTCTTGGGGAGCGTTGATAAATGAATAATTTCAAACGAATAGTGTATTATCTATTGATTAATGTATTTGTTTCCGCGTGCACGGTCGTAACCGTTCTAGTGTTGTGGGAACAGTTTCGACCACCAACAGGACCCATGGCCATGGATTTGGCACCTTCCAATACTCAAGAAGTGAATGGTGATCATGATTCTGAGACCAGCACCGGGGCTCCGCTTGGGATATTGTTGCCGTCCCCCACCCTGCCAGCAACTAGTGCTCCAGAAGTGAATATCGTTGAATACCTGGTAAAACCGAATGATACCCTTGGAGAGATAGCTCGCCAGTATAATGTTGATGTCACTGAATTGATTGAATTGAACAGTTTAGATGATCCAAATTCTCTCAGTGCAGGTATCATACTTTACATACCAGTCCCCCAAAAACCTACACCAACTGTCGATAAATTGGCTACGGCTACTCCGTCACCAAAGCAAATTTCCACACCTTCCGGACCCCTCCAAGAGCCGCGAGTAGAAATTAACAGTGTGATTGGTGCGGGGGATCTAGCCACTGAACGGGTCTTCTTGGTAAGGACAGGTGATGGTCCGCTCTCATTGGCTGGTTGGAAGATGGAGGATGAAGATAGGAATACTTTCGTCTTTCCACAATTAGAGTTCTACGAGGGGGGAGCTGTGAATGTATGGACGACATCTGGAGTAACTACTGTACTGGATTTATACTGGGAACTGAACAGCCCGGTTTGGAGCACTGGAGAGAAGGTGACATTAATCGATGATCAAGGAAAAGTGCACACGACCTATATTGTCCCTTAACCTGGAAAAAGCGATCAAACATAGTACAGGCTCAAGTAGACCGTGTAATATATTGTGTTGAAGCATTTACCCTATAAACGATAGATCGAGGGGGTTTTTTAATTGTCTTTCTGAAGAGACCTGCCGATATACTTGGCTCAACATCCGATTGAAGATTTGTGTTGGAGCTTAA
This sequence comes from Anaerolineales bacterium, assembly GCA_041551115.1. GTDB lineage: Bacteria > Chloroflexota > Anaerolineae > Anaerolineales > UBA4823 > DAOVXM01. Next base: position 4,021 of record JBFENN010000192.1, on the reverse strand, counting down.
CTCATCACTCCGTCCATTAGGAAGGATATAACTTGCCTTGGATTGAGTCAAATAAGGCAGTTCTCCAGGAAAGCCAACGGGCTCGTTAGTACTTGTTGTATGCCTGGGAGCATCATTCGTCATGAGGTCAATCCCCATTGCATGCTGCTTCTTCGAAGGGATTCTTTGAGTTGCCATCAGGAAGTTTTCCACTCCGCTTGAAGCCACCAACAAGAAAATATATCCAAAAAATTTGGAAGCTTCACTGGTTCGCTAGCAGATGTTGTCTATGAACGCGAACCACGAGTAGGAATTGACCGTCAAGCTTGCTTCTGATACACTACATCCTATTGAATCAGCTAGTTAATTCAAAGAATCTACTGCGAACTGCTTACTGCAATTGAGAAAAGACAACCCCTCTCCTGGGATTGTGGTTTTTTGTTGAGTACTTTTTTATCTTCGAGCAGAATATGGTTCAAGCACTGTATCAAAAATGGAGGCCTCAGCGCTGGGACGATGTGATCGGTCAAGATCACGTTATCTCAACACTACGCAACGCTGTTGTAGCTGATCGTGTAGCCCATGCGTTGTTGTTTGCTGGCCCACGGGGCACTGGCAAGACGACCACAGCGCGCCTATTGGCGAAAGCGTTAAATTGTTTGGATTCAGAACTGGATAATCGACCGTGTGATGAATGTGAATTTTGCCTGGCGGTAAACAAAGGACGTTTCCTCGATTTAATTGAAATTGATGCCGCATCAAACACAAGTGTTGATGATGTGCGCGACCTGCGCGATAAAATTAATTTTTCACCCAATCAGGGGCAGTATAAGATCTACATCGTCGATGAAGTTCATATGCTATCCACGGCAGCATTTAATGCTTTTTTGAAAACGCTTGAAGAACCCCCACCTCATGCAGTTTTTATCCTGGCAACTACAGAAATCCACAAAATTCCAGCCACAGTACTTTCCAGATGTCAACGGCATGAGTTCCGTAAGATATCAGTTAAAGAGATCGTTGTGCATCTGCAACGCATCGCTGAAGCCGAGGATGTTCAATTTGAGGAGCTTGCCTTAGACCTCATTGCTCGCCAGGCTACTGGTTCGATGCGCGATGCGATCTCGCTTCTTGATCAATTAGCTTCCTCTGGTGACCAAATCGGACTCGCAGATACTCAGCTAATTCTGGGAACAGCTACAAGCAATGCCGTTCTTGAAATGATCGATAGGATGATCGCTGGTGATACCGCAGCCGGTTTAGATACTATCCACAAGACATTAGATGCTGGCAGCGATCCTCGCCAGTTTTCCCGTCAAATTGTTGACTACCTGCGGAATGTTCTGCTTGTCAAAATGGGCAGTGCCGATCAAATTGATGCCAGCCTCGAACAGAAACAGCAAATGCTCGATTATGCGCATAGTTTTCAACAGCGGAGTTTATTGCAAATTATTCGAATTTTTAATCAAGCTGCAAATGATACCCGAAACAACTGGCAGCCCGCTTTACCTCTCGAGCTCGCCTATACCGAGGCGTTACACTTGATCCATGACCAACCATTGAATATGAGTTCAACACTTGCTCCATCTAGGGTAAGTAATACGGTTCGTGAAAAGAATGAACAGAATGCGTCGGCTGCTGCCAAAGAGGGTGCTGTTCAGGAAAAAGCAGGAGATTATCAAGCGAGTCCCATTTCTGGGGGCATAGATATAAAAACACTTCAGGAAAAATGGGGGAAAATTCTTGCCCGTGTCAGGTCTTCGAGCTTGCAAACTGAAGCACTGATCAAGTCCGGCAAATTGCTTGGTGTCAAAGACGGGACCCTGTATATTGGCTTTTCGAAAACACTGAAATCCAAGATGGAGAAGGAACAAAATATTGAGATCTTTCAAGAGGCACTGCACGATATTCTGAAATATGATGTGCCTGTGAAATGCGTCATATCCGCCGGGCAAGGAGGGGAAATTCCCCCCGACATAGATTCTGATGGCATGGTTGCAGCAGCAGTACGTGATTTGGGTGGGGAGATTGTGGATATTCAGTAAAATACAAGATCAATACATATTTTACAAGTGATATCTAGCAATCATTAAGCTTGAAATGATACAAAGACGAGGAAAATATGGCAAAATTCAAAACTCCTAAGGGTAATAATCCAATGGGAATGATGCAGCAGCTACAGAAGTTGCAAGAGCAGCTGCAAACGACACAGGCTCAACTAGCCGATGAAGTTGTTAGCGCATCAGCAGGTGGTGGTGCAATCATTGTGCATGTCACTGGTGATCAGCGCTGCCAGTCTGTAGAAATTGCCCCCGAACTCATCCAGGCGGGGGATGCTGAAATGTTGCAGGACCTTATTCTGACCGCATTCAACAGTGCGCTCGATAAGTCGCGTGAACTAGCAGCAGAGCGCTTAGGTCCATTGACTGGTGGATTACCTTTCTAGTGTATACATGACCAACACACAACCAATCTCGAGCAGTGTAATCCAGGTCACCTCCATTCCATGAGACTGCCAGAACCGATCCAAAATTGTGTTAATGCATTTTCTCGACTGCCCGGAATTGGCCCGAAAACAGCCTCGCGACTCACGTTTTTCTTGCTGCGTGCACCAACGGATTTCAGCCGAGAGTTGGCTTCAGCTGTACACGAGCTGAAAGAAAGCACAGCTTACTGCCAAACTTGTTTCAATATCACTGCTGCCGGAAATCTGGAATGTGAGATCTGCACAGACTATCAACGAGATTCTTCTCTCCTGTGTATTGTTGAAGAACCACTAGATGTGTTTGCTCTCGAGCGAACGTCTGCCTATTCGGGGCGATACCACGTACTGCATGGGGCTTTGTCCCCTGTTGAAGGGATTGGACCAGATGATCTGAAAATCCGAGAGCTCATCGCGAGGTTGGTGGATGGAGAAGTCGGTGAGATTATATTGGCGACAAACCCGAGTTTAGAGGGAGATGCGACAGCGATGTATATCAGCCAACAGCTGCAACCACTCGGGATTCGGATCACGCGCTTAGCGCGCGGTTTACCAGTCGGTGGTGACCTGGAGTACGCAGATGCAAATACACTTCATCGTGCATTATCCGGAAGGCAGGTGATGGATTAGAAGTTATCACTTGCATCATCTGAGCATGGAAGGTTTTTAACAGTCGTCTCATCTCCATAGTTTCTCATGGAGTGTGACATATTAAAGTTTAATACAACGCCCTCTTGACATCTTGGAGATTGTCTGTATAATTGTCAGGTTGCAAGTTGGCACATTTACAAGGTACCGGCAAACGTCCAATACGCGAAACAACCTTGACATTTTGGGTTGCTGGCGTATAATGGGACTCGCAAGTCGCACAGTCAAGATCTAGCCCATTTGGGCAGATTGTTACAATCTAATTAGACGCCACTGCGTCAGAGGCCATTGCAGCAGATTTATGGTCTGACGGCCGATGTCGAGAACAATGCAGACATCGGCGGTTGTGTCTCTAAGGCGCCTTGACAGGCGATAGTGATGCTGGTAAAATCCAGCCCGCTTGTTTGCAGAACCTTAACAACTGAAGAGTGATAGAAAGCACCCCCTGTCATATCAAGTTTTAAAAAGTAAGACCCAAACACATCTCCGATGTGAAATTTTTTTGCGGAGAGTTTGATCCTGGCTCAGGATGAACGCTGGCGGCGTGCCTAATACATGCAAGTCGAACGAGGAGCCTTTGTATTCGTACGGAGGTTTCCTAGTGGCGAACGGGTGAGTAACGCGTTGGTGACCTGCCCCGAAGAGGGGGATAACAGCTCGAAAGAGCTGCTAATACCCCATGTGGCCACAAGGGTTAGAGGCCTTGTGACTGAAGGAGTAATCCGCTTCGGGAGGGGCCTGCGTCCCATCAGCTAGTTGGTAGGGTAATGGCCTACCAAGGCGAAGACGGGTAGGGGGCCTGAGAGGGTGGCCCCCCACAATGGAACTGAAACACGGTCCATACACCTACGGGTGGCAGCAGTAGGGAATATTGCACAATGGGCGAAAGCCTGATGCAGCAACGCCGCGTGC
>JBFENN010000191.1:0-6381 GCA_041551115.1 Anaerolineales bacterium | reverse complement strand
CGCATAATGAACAGTGCTATTGCCATCGCTCATCCAAATATCGCATTTATCAAGTACTGGGGCAATTGCGATCCTGAAGCTCGCATCCCGGCAAATGGTTCCATTTCGATGAACTTGGCTGACCTTTACTCGAAAACATCGGTTGTTTTCGACTCCAGGTTGAGTGCGGATGAGCTGGTGTTGGACGGTGCGCCGGCGGGACCAGATGCATCAACCCGCGTCAGCAACTTCCTGGGCATTGTACGGCGAATGGCTGGCGTAGGCACCTACGCTCATGTGGAGAGTGAAAACAATTTTCCTATGGGTACGGGAATCGCTTCGTCTGCCTCCGCTTTCGCAGCCTTGGCAGTAGCAGCAAGCCATGCTGCTGGTCTGAACCTAACGAAAAAACAGCTTTCCAAGTTGGCCCGTCAGGGATCGGGATCTGCCTGCCGGTCGATACCTCCAGGTTATGTCGAATGGCAGATTGCTGAATGTGAAGCAGATTCAGCGGCTGTCTCCATTGCACTTCCGGGACATTGGTCATTAGTGGACCATATCGCAATCGTCAACCAAGAGCACAAGCTGGTTGGATCGACAGCTGGGCATGATCTGGCACATACCAGCATCCTGCAGAACGCCCGGGTGGTAGATGCGCCCCGGCGCCTAGATGTCTGCCGCCGAGCCATCCTGCAGCGTGATTTCGAAGCGCTAGCCGATATTATCGAGCTAGACTGCAACCTCATGCATGCGGTGATGATGACATCCAATCCTAGGCTGCTGTATTGGGAGCCAACCACTTTGGATGTGATGGAGCAAGTTATGGTAAGGCGCAAGGAAGGGGTGCCAGTCGCTTACACTATCGATGCTGGCCCAAACGTTCATGTCATCTGCGAAGCATCTCACCAAACCCATGTCAAGGATTGTATCGCAAGTATTCCTGGAGTGGCGCAGGTGATTACTGCTCAGCCGGGTGGATCAGCTGAGCTAATAGGCTGAAATGCCCTCCAACTGAATTTAGACATCACTCATCTCAATATTCTTAAATTCCCATAGCGAAGCCAATCAATAGGGGAAAATCGAGTGATTTAGGCTTCAAGAAACCTCATTCCGCTTAGAATTTCGTTAGAAACCCGCCCGCAGCACCGTATAAACCAAGTAGATGATAGCAGGACAGGATATAATCAGGTAGTTACTTAATGGTTCGTAGTAAAAAAGTGAGATGAACTCGTGAGTGCTTTCATAATCCAACTATTACAATTTATTGCCGGATTGGCAATATTGATCGTTATCCATGAACTGGGGCATTTTCTAGCTGCCCGGCTTCTTAAAGTCGATGTTGAGGAATTCGGTATCGGTTTTCCACCGCGTTTGGCTACGATGTTCGAGTCAAAGGGCACCAAATTCACCATCAATATGATCCCCCTGGGAGGATTCGTTCGCCCGAAAGGCGAGAATGATCCAGAAATTGAGGGCGGATTGGCTGCAGCAAGCCCATGGGTGCGCCTGGGGGTGCTGTTTGCCGGCCCAATGATGAATATTGCTGTTGGTATTATCTTGGCAGTAGTTCTGCTCTACAACCTTGGTGAACCCGTCCCGGATCGGGTTTTAGTGTTGCAGGTTGTACCGGGATCACCCGCTGAGCAAGCAGGTTTGGAAGCTGGAGATTATATCCTGCAAATAAACGACATTCCGATCAAGACAACCGATGACCTCTATGAAGCCATATATGCTAATTTAGGCTCGGAAACCACGCTGGTTTACGAACGTGGAGAAGAGCTGGTCGAAACAATAGTTGTGCCACGTGAGAATCCCCCTCCTGAAGAAGGTGCGATTGGGATTGCTATGGGCTACGCCACACAACCCACAACGATAACCAAGGCAATCCCTAGGGGATTTGTGGTAGCGGTGGACTATACAAAGAATGTGCTCTCCTTACCAATGCGGATAGCGCAGGGAGAGGTATCACCCGAACAAGGCCGGCCACTCGGATATAAAGGCATGTTCGATGTATACCAAGAGATTCAAAACCCCCTGTGGTTCTTCATGGTAATCAGCTTGTCTCTGGGCATCTTTAATTTATTCCCGATCCCAGCACTGGATGGCGGCCGGATATTACTGGTTATGCCGGAGATTTTAATTCGTCGTCGAGTTCCCCAAAAGTTTGAGAATACCCTGCATTTAGTGGGTTTTACGCTCCTCATCATACTGCTGATCTATATCAATATCCAAGATTTCGTGAATCCAATCCAGATTCCGTAAGCAATGGGACCGGAACCCGGATAGCAGAATCGATAGAACAGCCTAGAGTCGAGTTAGGCACCTCTGATAATACAACTCTCCGTGAAGTCATGACGATCGAGCACGTAAACTCAAATTCTGACGAGCTGTCATTTGGCGAGATCGTAAAAGTCCTGCCCATTCCCAGCGAACCTCAACTGCTGCATTACCTGAACCGGCTCTCTGATATTGATGCCCTACAGTTGGATGAGATCCGAGAAATTTGGCCAGATATTCCAGCCAAACGAAAGCTTGAGATAATGCGCGAGATTGAGCTGGTTGGCAGGAGCAACTACCTTTTATCATTCCAAACCCTGTGTCAATTTGTTATGAATGATCATTCACCACGAGTCCGTGAAGTAGCGGTTCGCACCCTGTGGGAATATGAGGATAAATCGCTCATCCCGACATTTCTAAGCATGCTTGATACAGATCCAGATGTCGATGTGCGAGTAGCATTGATTACCGCGCTGGGGAAGTATGTTTTCTTGGGTGAACTTGAGAAGATCCCACAGGAGACGCTAATCCTGATCACTGATCGATTGCATGATGTGGCCACCGGTACCGGAGCGACGATTGAAAAACGTAGCGCACTTGAATCACTCGGATACTCAGAGAACTCTGCGGTGCCTGGACTGATCGAAGATGCATATCGATCAGGGAAAGATGATTTGGTCTGCAGTGCATTGGTCGCGATGGGACGATCGGCTAACCCCAAATGGGCATCTATTGTGCTTGATGAGATGACAAGCGACTCGCCAGAAGTATGCCTCGAAGCTATCAAGGCAGCCGGTGAACTTGAGCTGAAGGAAGGAACCGAAACTCTGATCAACTTCCTCGATCATGATGATAGCGATATACGGATAGCCTCAATCTGGGCATTATCCCAAATAGGAAGCAAAGGTGCTGTGGAAGTATTGGAGGGACTCCTAGAGTTCACGGAAGATGATATCGAAGCCGCAATCATTGCGGAAGCCATCGAGAATCTGGCATTTACAGGGGAGATTGCGCAGTTTTCGTTATTTGAATTGGGGGGTGATGAAGAGCAGTTACATCACAATTTGTTAGATCACACAACAGATGAGGATACTGTTCTTTGAGCTATCTGCTTACACTGTTTGCAAATAACATCCTGCCAATATTCTTAGCTGCTGGGGCAGGATATGTTCTCTCTACATATAAGAAAATCAATCCTCGCACTGTCTCTGCAGTCGCATTCTATGTTTTTAGCCCGTGCTTGATTTTTAACCTGCTTACAACAAGCCCAATCAACAGCAACGAGATGGCTAAGATCGTTGCCGTTACTGTCTCCACCGTCTTAACTCTAGGAGCAATCGTCTGGTTGATAGGAACTGCATTGAGGATCGAACGCAAGCTGCTGGCGGCAGTGATGATCGCAGCAATGTTTGCCAATGCTGGTAACTATGGATTGTCACTCACCTTCTTTGCTTTCGGCCAAGATGGTTTGGCATATGCCGGAATTTATTTCGTCACAACAGCCACACTCATTAACAGCGTGGGAGTGATCATTGCCTCACTCGGATCTACTGACTTAAAAGGGGCACTGATCGGATTGCTAAAAGTACCATCAATCTATGCTGTCTTACTGGCTTTATCGGCGAACTACCTCAACTGGTCTCTTGCGGTGCCGCTTGAGCGCACAATAAGTTTTCTGGCAGACGCAGCAGTTCCAACACTGCTGATCCTTTTGGGGATACAGCTGCACAGAACTCAGTGGTATAGAGGAATACAGGCATTGTCACTTTCCACTGGAATAAGGTTAATCGTGTCTCCAGCTTTGGCCTTAGCGTTCTCCTTGCTGTTCGGCTTACAAGGTACCGCACAACAAGCAATCATCGCTGAATCAGCTACACCAACGGCTGTCATGGCGACCGTCTTAGCAACCGAATTCAACATCAAACCAGCCTATATAACGGCTGCGGTGTTTACCAGCACACTGATCAGCCCGTTAACGATTACCCCTATTCTGGCTTTGTTGAGAGCTTGAGATGAGATCGCGGATAATAAATATCTTCACCGTTTTTGCTTCCTTGCTCATTGTTTCCATCCCGGCAACAGCTCAGATTATTGATGAAGAAGGAATCTCCCACGAGTATAAGTTTGGGCAGCATTTAACATTATCAGCATCGTTTCCTCGCCGATCAAAAATCTCTAAGATCGATTTCTACCTCTTGCCGGAAGGGGAACAGATTGCCAGGGTGTATCATGGTAATGATGTAAAACCAGATCTCTTCACCACAGCAATCGACCTTAAACAGGACCCGCTGCGTGCTTTTTCGATGGTTGAGTATTGGTGCCAAGTAGACCTTGACACGGGGGAAGTACTCACATCAACTATTCATACACTCTACTACGAGGATAACCGATTTGATTGGGTGCAAGAAAACTACTCTCCATTCTCTATCCACCACTATTCCGATGATGAAGTTTTCGCTAAAGAGATGCAAAAGGTTGCCCAGCAAGGTTTGGAGAACATTCAACGATACCTGCCATTGGTCACACCAGATGATGTAAACATCTATGCATATGCAAACAACGCTGATATGCGCGAGTCTCTCCAGCTTTCTTCCAGCAGCTGGATTGGGGCACATGCCGATCCAGACCTTGGCGTCATGGTTGTCTCTCTACCAAATGGTCCAGATCAACGTCTTGAAATGGAACGGCAGATCCCGCATGAATTGTTTCATATCATGCTGTACCATCATATTGGTGAGCGCTACGTAAATTTACCAGTATGGTTGGTTGAAGGGCTGGCTTCTATTGTTGAACTCTATCCAAATCCAGATTATGCGATTGTATTGAACAATGCTATTAAGGGAAAAACCATACTTGAGATCCAATCCTTGTGTACAAGCTTCCCTAGCGATGCGACTCATGCCTATTTGGCGTATGCACAGGCAGAATCTTTCACTCGCTATCTCTACGAACAATACGGAGACGAAGCAATGGAGACGCTGGTAGCCACTTATGGTAGCGGGGTAGATTGTGATCGCGGTGGTGAGATGGTGTTTGGTAAAAATATAGCAGAGCTACAAGCTGAATGGCATCAAAATTCATTCGAGGGCAACCAGATGGAAACCGGGATGAGGAATCTCATTCCGTGGATCTTACTGCTGATAGTCGTCATCGGTGGGCCGGTATCGATCGCAATCATTTTCTTTGTGTCAAAGCGGGATATCAAGTGATACTCGCTGAAAAATTATCGGCATTTGATGGATAAGGATCAGGAGTAAACGATGGTTGAAGAAATCTCCTCGAGATTAATGGCGGTCATTGAGGGGCGCGTACAGGGTGTAAGCTTCCGAATGTTTGTGCTCGATAAGGCAAAAGGGCTCGGTTTAACCGGTTGGGTACGCAACCTGTATACCGGCCACGTGGAAGTGTGTGCAGAAGGTGAACGGAAAGATTTGGACAAATTGCTCTCTTTCCTGAGGCGAGGTCCTCGATCGGCTTATGTCACCGGCGTGAAATACAACTGGGAGGATGCTCAAAATGAGTTTTCCCGCTTCGAAATCCGCGCTACAAATTGACACGCGTACTAGATAATTAATCCGTTTATCCCTATCCGAATCCCAATCCGCGCTCTTTTAAAGAAACGAAGCTCATTCCTGCGATTATCAGGTGATCCAATAGTTCAATATCAAGCAACTGCCCGGCTTCATGGATAGCACGGGTTATACGCACATCTTCTGGGCTTGGATTCTTATCACCGCTGGGATGGTTATGAATGACTATCAACGATGCTGCATTCCTGCGTATCGCAGTTTTGAACAACTCCCCGATTCTGATTTGGGAGGAGTTGAGCGAGCCTTTGTATACCGTATCAATGTGTATTACGCGATTGCGAGTATCTAGTAAGACAACCCAGAGCTCTTCTTGCTCCAAGACACTCATGTTGAACATTACCAAATCTACGGCGTCCTTTGGCGAGTGGACAGCCGGTTTACTGTCCGGTAATTCAAATACCATTCGGTTTCCCAACTCGAGAGCAGCCTTGATTTGGGCTGCTTTGGCAGGTCCAATTCCATGCTGGGTACATACCTCATCGAAGGAAGCTTGATGCAGTCCAGCAATCCCATTAAATGTGACCAGCAACCTGTT
>JBFENN010000190.1:0-6411 GCA_041551115.1 Anaerolineales bacterium | reverse complement strand
GGAATTGGATGCTCGAAGTAAATGGATTACGATAAACGTGAAACATAGATTTCCATAATCCTCGAATTCAGCAACCGATCTCGGTTTGTCTGAAAGTTCCCAGCGGAGTAGACCCTTACTCGTAAGCCAGAGCCGCGACGATCTGCAGATCTGAGGCACGGCGAGCCGGGATCAGTGCGGCCAGAATGCCGCAGATCAGCCCGACGGCAATGGCTGTCAGCACGCCCACCGCGGGGAAATTGTATGGTATGTGCAGCCCGGCGAATTCAAGCACTCCGGTCATCACCACACTCAGCAGAATGCCACCCAGGATCCCGAGAGCGATCCCCATCAACGAAAGTAGCAAGCTCTCGGCGATAATCATGCGGCGAATCTGGCGCCGCTTGGCTCCTACCGCCCGCAGCATCCCGATCTCACGGGTACGCTCAATGACGTTGATGCTAAGAGTATTCGCTAAACCTAATAAGGCTGGGAGGGCAATCAGGGCCAGCAAGATGTTCATGCCAATAGTCCCCGACTGAGCAAGTTTCTCCTGGCTTGCCCGCAGCTGCTCGCGAGAGAGAATGCCGAAGCCAGGGTATGGTCGTGTCGCAGCCAGCAGATTTTCTTCCAGCTGCTCCTGGTCCGCACCCGGCTCGCTGTTAATCAGCAGAAATACATCGTTGCGCACGCCATACTCACGGGTCAGCGAGACCTGATCCATGTAGATAGTGGGCAATTTGATATTCAGGTAATCCAGTCCAATGGCGGCTACCTCGACCTCAACCTCACCGTGGTCTCCATCAAGGTTGATGACGTCACCGACGTCAACCCCAAACTGCGATGCATACCGTCCGTTAACAATAACCGAATTCCCTGTTTGAAGCCCTTCGAAGGCGATTTCGTCGCCCTCCAGGAAGGAGAGACCAGCGATACGAGCGTAGCCTGGCGGGTCGATTCCGATCAGGCGGATTCCCACTCGATCCTCATTGAGGACATCTATCTGGCGTATCGTGGTCAGTTCCTCGACCCCGGGAATCCGGCGGATTGTCTCAGCCAGTTCAGGCGAGGCGCCAACTGTGTCATTATTGATAATCAGGCCGCCAGCCACCATGATGTAGTCCGACCGCAGGCTGTCATCCAGGAATCGCAGCGCACCACCATAAGTTGAAGCCAGCATGCCGCCCAACCCGATCAAAATTGCTAGGGTAATCATGAGCGAGGTCGCCACAATGGCAGCCCGGCGGGGTTGGCGGGCGATATTCCCTGCTGCCAATGTGCCTTCTTGCCCGAAGACAAGGCGCAAGGCGCGGTTAAAGAAGGATGTAATCGGGGTGATAAGCAGCGGTCCAAGCAGCCCCAGAGCCAGCAAAAAGATCAACACCCCCAGAGCCATGAGCGGGAATATGCCGCTGAGCAGACCAGCAAGGCCAAGCACCAGGCTGATGCCGCCAACGATCAGGCGGCTGCGTTGGACCGATGTTTCCTGGGAAACTGTCAGGGGGTTCATGGCCTCGAGAGGTGTGATCTGGCTGGCTGAGCGAGCCGGCAGCAAAGTGCTGACCAACGGGATACCCAGACCAAAGATGATGGCTACACCATAGGTCAAGGCATCGAATCGGGGCTGCCCAAGTGGATTGCCCATTAAATCTTGGAATATGCTGCTGAGGCCTGCCCTGGCGCCGTAGGCAAACGCAAATCCGATCAATATCCCTATAACGGTGCCCAGCCCAGCCAGGATCAAGCCCTCATACAAGATCGTGCGCATCACCACTCTTCGTTTTGCACCGACAGCCCGCAGCATGCCAATATCGCGGCGACGTTCAACGACGCTGGTGCGGAAGGTGTTGAACATGATCAGCCCGGCCAATGCCAGGGTTAGCAAGCCAAACATGGTAAAGATCACATTCATAAATTCCAGCAGGGCTGCCCACACATCGGCACCGCCCTCCAACGGGCTCAGCTCGTATCCCCTGCCGAACATCGACTGTACGGCTGCATCGATAGCACGGGCATCGCTACCCTCAGTATAACGACCCATGATGATGTTGATCCGGTTGGGTTTGTTGAGCAGGTCCTGTGCTGCCTCCATTGGCATAAAAACCTGCTGGTTGCCGAGCAGCAAACCGGGATCATCGAGCAGTCCAACCACTTCGAAAGACAGCCAACCGCCCGCTCCAGGGAGCTCGACCAACTCACCAACGCCTATTCCCAATCCCTCAGCAAACTGCTCAGAGATAAGTACCAACCGCCCGGTATCTCCTGGCTGCAAGTTGCGGCCTGATAGAACACGACGTCCCCCGGCTGTCACGACATTATAAGTCTCATCCGCATTCGTAGTATCGATCCCGTAGACCTGGATACTGCTCACGTCGTTGCCATCCGGAGTCTGATAGCGTTCAGGAGGCAGGTTTACCGCCTGTACAACCATCCCAGCGGTTGATTCGACACCCGGAACTGCCCCTACATTTTGCTCAAACTCCTGGCGAAAGAAGCTGCCATCCTGGCGGGTGACGTATAGATCGACTTCGGACAGCGCCACCGATTGCGTATTGGAGATAAATAACTCCTTCATCGCAGGGGCTATTCCGTTGAGGCCAAACATGATCATCACACCGATGACGATGGACAGGATAGTCATGATGCTCCGGATCGGTCGCCCTTTCAAGTAGCTTATAGCCAGAGGTAGTTCACGCATGAGATTCCTCCGCAGATGGAACCCTTCTTTCGATTTCATGATTGATCTCTTCGTTTGTGATGCGCCCGTCCTTCATCTGAAGGACCCGATCCGCGAACGATGATATCCGCTCGTCGTGCGTGACCAGCAGGATACTGCGTTCCCAGCGATCAACCGTCTCACGCAGCAGGACAGCGAAATCTGAGGCTGACTTCGAATCCAGGTTGCCTGTTGGTTCATCGGCCAGGATCAGCGAGGGTTCGGTAACCAAGGCGCGGGCAATGGCGACTCGCTGGCGCTGCCCACCCGAAAGTTCCTCAGGCCGATGTGTGCTGCGATCAGCTACTTCGAGCTTTTCCAGCCATTCAGCGGCACGGAGCCGAGCGTCGACGGGTTTCATCCCTCCCAGAACCAGTGGAAGGGCTGTGTTATCCAGCGCATCCAGTGTGGGGATCAAATTGAAAAATTGGAAGATAAATCCAATGCGCTGACGACGCAGGTCGGTTAGGTCATCATCGTTGAGCGCGCTCAGGTCCTGCCCTTCGATCTTGACCATACCCTCGGTGGGGCGATCAAGCCCACCAACCAGATGCAAAAGCGTCGACTTACCGCAACCGCTGGGGCCCATCACCGCGGCGAACTCGCCGGTATCAACGTGCAAAGACACGTGATCCAGGGCGATGACCTGCGCTGCGCCACTGCCATAGATGCGGGTTAAGTTATCAGTTTCTACGACTTTCATGGAATACCTCGAAATAATCGATTAATCAGTAATTATCCCTGAGTTAGACCTGCAAACTGCGATGACAATTATCCGCATGCGCGTGCTGCTTAACTACAAGGCTTCGAAAAACATTATACATTCATAATTTATTAACACAAATGTGTTTCTCAATAGAAATAAAACTTACACTTTGCTTGATGTGCAAATCGATAAATTATAAAAATCAATCGCAGAGATCTAATCTTAATTGGATGCCCTGATAAACTACATCTAAAAGGGATAAGTTTGGTTGTCAATATCAGCCGCGGGGTTGGTATAAATAAATCAAACCTGTTGTACGAGTTTCGGAATTGGAATTGACTCTTACCAGATAGTCTCTTCTCCCAGTGGATAGGATGCTAGGAATCCCTAGAAAAAAGCAGGTTGCGAGATTGGTAAGCGGATATTTTGCGGGGAATCTATTCCCTGTTTACTGGGGTAAATCCCAGGCTTTTGCTTCGGTCACATCGACGGTAAAGCCCTCGTTTTCGGCGGCGGCAATGTTTACACCAAAGGTGCCAGCGTTGAAGGTGGAATCTTGTGCTTCTCCTATCTTAAAGCCATTGACATAGAGCACCAGGCGATCTCCCTCCGCCCAAACACCTAAGCGTTGATTAACCTCAGGACCTGTGGCGATGTTGGCATCGATAGTCCAATTGATCAAATCGGTGAATTTCTCGCCATCCCATATGCGCAGCTGATAGGAGCCATCGCAGGCGACATTGAACAAGTATCCCTTTGAATTATCCGGTGCGCGGAAAAGGAGGCCATATCGATCTTTACCCGTGCACGCCTCTCCTATGGTGAAGAGAACTTCAAGATAGGCATCATCTAGTTGTGGGTAGGACATCACCCAGGCATCGAAGCTGTTGGATTTTTTGGCCGTCAAGACCAGTTTATTGTCACGCACTTCTGACTTGACTTGATCGTTTTCATACTGAAACCAGGTTTCTGTGCCATCATCGAAAACAGCGCCCCAGGTTGATGAGTCGAGTTCATTTCTTGGATCGGCCTCGGGGGTTCTAGTAGGGGTTACGGCAGCTGCAGAGGCAAGCTGACCGGCATCAGGCTCTGCGGTTGATTGGGATGTTTGCGAGCTCGAGGTTATCTCAGCTTGCGGAGAAATTGAAGAAGTTCCAGAGCTCGGTGGCTGTGAACAGGCGGTAAACAACACTGCGGTAATCAGGATGATGCTAACCGTAATCAACATGCTTTGTTCTCGTTTCATCTTGATGATCTCCTCATTAGATAGTGAAGAATTTGCAATCGCAAATTGTACTCTATGTTAAAGAACGATTTCATGTGGCCTGCCTTCTGGAAAATGATCCAAGTAGAATAAGAGGATCAGTAGATCTGAGTACAATTGACTGTCAAAAGGGGGATAATCGTGAATAATCAAATATCAGATATGGAAATCGTTAGGCAAATCATCATTACTGGGGGTTACATCATTTGGGTTGAGCAAGGAGATAGTACTGGCATGGAACTCACCAGCGACTTTTTTGAACAGGACCATCATTAAGCGAAATTTCTTACTTCATCTGATCTCAATATAATGCCCAACAATAATTATGGTACGGTACATTAGTCAATCAAACAAATGGGTATTCAGAGAGATTAAATGTTCGAAATGTGTTGGTTAGGTCACAAAATCTTGATTGATTTATACTTAAATAGGGTCAAAATCTCTGGCCAGGCAAGTCAAATCGATCACAGCTGAGGATTGCCTTGGGAGAAGGCAGTCCGGGGATGCCTTCCCCAAAGCGAAATCCGGAAATGCCACCATTTTTAATTTAAAGGTCAAAACAGGTATCAAAGCAATAGTGACTATCCCTTATGGACGCTCTTTGATACGATAGACAACGTTTCCGATGTCACCGGTCACGTAAATATCACCTCGCTCACCGATGTCCAGATCGTTGAATAGCCAAGTCGGCGGCCATCCGGGTGGTGGTGCTGCGCCAAGGGCAAGATCCTCAGCAACGGTTGATACCGCGCCAGTATTCAGATCAATCCGAGACACTCGTCCGGCGCCGCTTTCGACTACCAACAAGCTATTAGCGTACTCAGCAACTAGCCCTTCCGGTTGTGCTAAACCGGCAGCTACTTGTATTGGTTGGTTAAGCACCTGGCCTTCAGCCACAATCTGCCAAACCATGCCAGTAGCCCAATCAGCGACCCAAAGATCATCATCGATTGATGCTAAACCACTAGGTACGAATAACCCAGAAGCGATAGTCGTGCGATCGCCACTGCTGGAGTCCTGACGAACCACGCTGCCGGTACCCAGTTCAGCCACAACCAGATCTTCCTGGAAGCGAATCGCGTTCACCGGCACCACAAACGTGTGGACTTCCAGGATCTCCTGGGTGACTGGTTTCCAAACCTCAACTGTGTTACCAAACCAGGAGGTTAGTACCAGGTTTTCGCCGTCGGGAGAGGCAGTGAATGGGCTATCAAAGAAGAAGTCCCGGCCACTCAGACCTGGCTGGCCGTTCAGACCGTCAAAACCACGCACCGTCCAGAAATCAGCCACGAAGACGGATTCGCCGGCATGATCATCCGGAAGTACAGCAATGCCTCCTGGAGCAATAAGGCCGCCAGGGCTAAGCTCACGCGGCTTACCGTTGGGTAAGATCGTATGTATAGAACCATCGCGGAAGTTTGAGACAAAAAGCCTATCTTGAGAATCAAAAGCGATATTGTCTACCCCATCGCTGGGTAATATCGCCACAGTTATCACATCTCCGCTAGATGGATCAAACCGTAGCACGCGGTCGTTATAGCCGACATGGAGCCTACCTTGGGAGTCAAACTTACAAGCACCTTCAAACTGGTCGGTCAGGATTTCGACTTCGGCCGTATCCACATCAATGCGCACGATCTGGTTCAATTGCTGCCGCGGGGCATACAGCTTGCCATCTGGGCCAAAATCCATCGCATTTAAGTGAAAAGCTGGATTGCCCGTGCCTAATATCAAAACAGGTTCAGC
>JBFENN010000189.1:0-6493 GCA_041551115.1 Anaerolineales bacterium | reverse complement strand
TTGAGGGAAAGGGGCGGTTCTGGCGGACAACGTGGAATGAAATCGATTATCGAGAGGTTGGGTACACAAGCTTTCCCACGCATGCGGATTGGAATTGGGCGACCACCTGGGCGAATGGATGCCGCCGATTATGTGTTGCAAGATTTTTCCAAGTCCGAGACCGAATTCCTCGGGGCTGTGCTCGATCAAGCAGTTGAGGCGATATTTACAACTATTGATGAAGGAATTGTTTCTGCGATGAATAAATTCAATTCGGCGCAAATATAACCTAGAGGTAAATAGACTGTCCCACCGGACTTCCCATATTTTGTACGAGCACGACAACTAGTTGAAGGGCACATGGAAGCTTTAGTTCAAACAATTCAAGCAACCGCTTTGCAATTGCACGATTTCTCCAATCCGAGCAGAAAAAGAACCGCTCTCGGAATGCGCCGCCCCGCCCGTTTACCGGTATTGACCGCACTGCATATGCATTTTAATCAGCCCACTTTGTTGATTACGGACCGTGCTGACCATGCGCTAACCTTGCTAGATGAACTTGCCATCTGGGCACAAAAAAGCACCAGGTTATATTTTCCAGAACCAAACCCGCGCTTTTATGAGCGCAGCAATTGGGGTGAAACTACGCGACGTGATCGACTCTTGGCGATAACTACTTTGGCAAGCTACCATATCCCAGCTATCAGCAAACCGGAAAGCGCACCAATCTTTGTATGTTCTGCTCGTGCGGTTATGACGCGCACAATCCCCCGACGGGATTTCCTAACTGCTACCCGAACATTGAAACCTGGGCAAGTACTACCACCTGAAAAACTCAGCCGAATGCTGGTGGAACTGGGTTATGAACCGGTAAATACCGTGATCGCTCCTGGTAGATTCGCTCGCCGTGGAGGTTTGCTGGATATCTGGCCTCCAGCCGATCAGGTGCCAACCCGAATTGAGTACTATGGTGATGAAATCGATGGTCTGCGCAAATTTGATCCTGCGACCCAGCGCACAACAGGCACAAGTGTAAGTTTGTTGATCACACCAGCGAGAGAATTCCTATACGATGGAGGAAGTTCGATCTCACTTGAAGAGCCATCGGAACAGCATATACCACTGCTACATACCTCTCCGGCCACAATCTTGGATTATTTACCACGCCAAGGAGTTGTCATGATCGACAGCTGGCAAGCCATAAGCGAATCGATCAGCGAGATTGAAGAACAAGCAATCATTTTACGGCGCGATTATATTGATGAAGGATTAATAACTGCTGATGCCCCGGTACCGTACTTAACATTCAGCGAACTAGAAGACTCAATGCACCACTTGACCACATTTGAGCTCGGGAATGGTGTTTCTAGTGAAGATGACACTTTGGATTATTCACCACCTGAAGGTGGATCTGATTTCGAAAGGGGTGACGATAAACTTGATGGCCCAAGATTTTCCACAAGCATCTCAAACAAGTTCTCGGCCGAGCGGCGCTTTGGTGGCAAGTTAAAATTGTTCATAGAACACCTGGTTGATGATTATCTCGCAGGAGACAAAGTTTATATCGTCTCGCGTCAAACCGCTCGGCTGGAAGCGCTTTGGGGAGAGCAGAAGAGGCATATGATTTCTGATAATGGATCAGCTCTGCCGACAGCTCAACCCCAGTTTATCCAAGGCAGCTTAACAGAAGGCTGGCGTTTTAACACGGTTGGCGATGGGATTCAACATCTCTATACGGATGGCGAGATATTTGGCTGGCGGAGGCCTGAACCTCGCCAACGTCATCGACCGGTCGCAGAATCACCAGAAGCTCACTACACAGATCTACAACCAGGTGATTTTGTTGTACATGTGGACTACGGTATAGGATGTTTCACCGGTTTGGTGAACCGCACGATTGATACAATTGAGCGGGAATACATGCGGGTCGAGTACGCGGACGAAGCTCAGCTGTATGTACCTGTGCACCAAGCAGACCGAATTAGCCGTTACCTCGGTCCTGATGGGCGAAATCCAAAACTGAGTCGACTTGGGGGTACGGAATGGCGCAAAGTTAAAACTCATGTCAAAGAGGCGGTTCATGAAGTCGCCGAAGAGTTGCTTGAGTTATACGCGCAGCGCAGTATCGTAAATGGATTTGCATTTTCACCTGATACCCATTGGCAGCAAGAGTTAGAAGCCAGCTTTCCATATATTGAGACCGAAGACCAGACACGAGTTATATCAGAAGTAAAATCAGATATGGAAGCTCCGCGTCCAATGGATCGTTTGATCTGTGGTGATGTTGGTTACGGCAAAACAGAAGTGGCATTGCGGGCAGCCTTCAAGGCTGTTCTGGACGGAAAACAGGTTGCGATATTGGTCCCAACAACCGTACTAGCACAACAGCACTATGAAACTTTCAGGGAACGCTTGGCAGCCTACCCAGTTGTGGTTGAAATGCTGTCACGGTTCCGAAATTTGCAGCAGCAGAGAGATATCCTTTCACGGTTAGCAGTTGGCTCAGTCGATATCGTAATCGGGACACACCGCCTGCTTTCTAGTGATGTTGATTTCAAAGACCTTGGACTGTTGATCATCGATGAGGAGCAGCGCTTCGGTGTCACGCATAAGGAAACGCTTAAGAAGCTGCGTACAGAAGTAGATGTACTAACGATGACTGCAACGCCAATCCCGCGCACACTTTACATGACCTTAACTGGTGTACGGGATATATCTACCATTGATACACCTCCCGAGGAACGTCTACCAATTGTCACCCATGTTGGACCTTACTCACCCCGTCTGGTGAGACAAGCCATTTTGCGCGAATATGAGCGTGGAGGTCAAGTTTTCTTTGTCCATAACCGTGTTCAAACAATTAGTGGTATGAAACAGCACTTATGGAAGCTGGTTCCAGAAGTGCAGATTGCTGTTGCACATGGTCAAATGCCGGAAAACCAGCTCTCGGAGGTAATGAGGGAATTTTCCACTGGGAAGGTCGATGTACTACTGAGCACATCCATCATTGAATCCGGGCTAGACATCCCCAACGCAAACACGCTGATCGTAGACCGGGCAGATACTTTTGGTTTGGCACAGCTCTACCAGCTGCGAGGCAGGGTTGGCCGGGGTGCCCAGAGGGCGTATACTTATTTCTTCCGCCATCCACGTCGAAAACCCTCACAGGAAGGCCGCCAGCGTTTAGAAACTCTTGCGGAGAACACGCAGCTCGGCGCAGGCTTTTCTATCGCTATGCGCGATTTGGAGATTCGCGGTGCAGGAGATTTAATCGGCACGCGCCAACACGGTAATATCGCCGCAGTCGGTTTCCATCTATATACTCGTCTGCTTGCTGATGCTGTTCGCCGAATTCGAAAAGAGAGTCCTCTAGCTGCAACTGTTCCGATCACACAAATTAGCACCGAGCTTTCTATCCCAGTTAATGTTGACCTACCTTTACCAACCGGAATCCCAGCTCATTATGTGTCTGATGTGAACATGAGGTTGCATTTGTATCGACGCATGGCAGAGATCCGAACTATTGCTGAAGTACAGGCGCTTTGTGCTGAATTTGAAGACCGTTTTGGCCCGCTCCCGCTTGAACTTAACAACCTAATCTACCAGTTGAATGTAAAAATAAATGCACATAAAGCTGGACTCGCCTCAATCAGCAATGAGAACGGGCAACTGGTTTTTCGTTTCCCCTTCGAACAAGTCCCTGATAGTTTGCCCAAATTGAGTCCTAATGTTCGCATAGGGAAGACTGCATTGTGGATGCCATACCAACACCTCGAAGACTGGCGTGATGAAATAATAAGTGTAATTGGAAAGCTCTCTGCTCATCAAACAAGCCAACAGCCAACCGACGCAATATAGGTAGCACAGACTGATTTTTAATGGACCATGGATCCAGGCAGAATACCACTATCTAAAAGAGGATTAGATTTGATCATCACAGTACCAGTGATGATCATATTTTCCCCAATCTATTTATTTATCACCGCACTGGTTTATTGGAAACTTGGCAACCCAATATTCTTCCACCAACAACGCCCTGGCTATCGAGGGAAACCATTCACAATCTACAAATTCCGTACCATGAATGAGGACAAAGATTGCGAAGGCAACCTTCTTCCAGACAACGCCCGCCTAACCAATTTAGGAAAATTCCTGCGAGCTAGCAGCTTGGATGAACTGCCTGAACTGTTCCTTGTCCTCTCAGGGAAAATGAGTCTAGTTGGTCCCAGACCACTTTTGATGAGTTATTTACCTCGCTACTCCCAGGAGCAAGCTCGCAGGCATGATGTGCTGCCCGGTATCACTGGTTGGGCTCAGATAAATGGCAGGAATGCGCTAACGTGGCCAGATAAATTTGCCATGGACGTATGGTATGTTGATAACTGGTCCTTGTGGTTGGACTTAAAAATATTAGGACTAACACTCTGGAAGGTGCTCAAAAGGGAAGGGATAAACCAACCCGGACATGCCACAGCAGAAGAGTTTAAAGGCAACAAACTCAACTGAGCGCCTACTCCCATCAATTATCCACTTAAATTCTCTTTCCCTGCAATGAATCAAATCATATACACTGACTGGAGCCATCATTGACCTATTTAGGGGAATTAGCTGCACTAGCAACATCGGTGCTTTTTTCGGCAACTTCTACCCAATTTACTCTAGCTGGTCGGGAGGTGGGTTCGACTGTTGTGAACCGCACTCGATTGGTTTTTGCTGTTATCCTTGTTGTGTTAGCTCATCTGATTACCGGAGTTGCACTACCGGTCTCGATATCAGGAGAACGCGCATTTTGGTTATCACTTTCCGGTATCATCGGACTTGCCCTTGGAGATGCGTTTTTGTTCCAGGCATTTGTGCTAATAGGAGCACGTTTATCCATGCTCATGATGAGTATGGCACCCATTTTTTCAACCATTTTAGCGTGGGTTTTTCTAGGTGAAAAACTATCTACAGTGGAACTGCTCGGTATTTCTCTAACGTTGAGCGGGATTGCATGGGTCGTGGTGGAGCGGAAAGGCAGTAGAGCTCAGAATCACGCTGATAAGCGAACTTATTTGATCGGGATCATTTTTGGCTTATGTGCCGCAGCCGGACAAGCTGGAGGCTTGATAACGGCAAAGATCGGTTTGACCGGTGATTTTCCTGCATTATCCGGCACACTGATCCGCATGCTGGCGGCGATGACTGTGCTCTGGACTTATGCGATTATCCGGCGCCAAGCGAAGCAAACTGTCACCACCCTGACCAATCACCCACGCGGGATCTATTTCATAATAGGTGGTTCAATTACGGGACCTTTTCTTGGGGTCACCGCATCACTTATCGCGATTCAACTGACCGAAGTAGGAATTGCCAGTACATTGATGGCTTTGCCGCCGGTTTTCCTACTACCAATTGGGCATCTTATTTTCAAAGAACGCTTTGGATGGCAAGCTGTGGCTGGAACATTTGTTGCGGTGGCAGGGGTAGCATTGCTGTTCATCGCCTAAAGTATAATTAGCGACTAAGGTATGATGGGAGATAATACTCAGTGGATCCCGAAAGCATCTATCGCGAGCTATACCGTATCCGACGTTTTGAAGAAACCGTTCTTGAAAAGTTTTCGGAAGGCGTGTTCAGCGGGACTACCCATACATACATCGGGCAGGAAGCAAACGCGGTTGGGATAATTTCCTGTCTGCATGCAGACGACATCATCTTCAGCAACCATCGGTGCCATGGGCATTTCCTTGCTTATGGTGGAAAACCGCACGCTTTGTATGCTGAACTGATGGGCAAAGAGACCGGCGTTTGTGGGGGTAGAGGCGGATCACAGCATCTGCAGTACAGAAACTTCTATTCGAATGGCATCCAGGGAGGCATCATACCCATTGCGACTGGCATGGCTCTAGCTGAAAAATTCAAGGGAAGCGGGGCTGTCAGCGCGGTATTCCTGGGTGATGGTACGCTGGGGCAAGGTGTACTTTACGAATCATTAAATCTAGCTGCGTTGTGGCAGGCTCCAATACTGTTCATTCTGGAAAACAACCATATCGCCCAGACAACACCCAGCAACATCGCAATAACAGGCGAGATAAAGGCTCGCTTCACTGCCTTTGGTATCCCTGCTCAAGAGCTAGAAACATGTGATGTGAGTGAGATTATTGTGTGTGCTGAACAGACCATTGCGGAGATCCGGCGAACATACCGACCACAAGCTATGATACTCGACACTGCTCGATTTGGGCCACACTCTAAAGGTGATGACACCCGATCTCCCGGGCTGATATTGGAACTGCGCCAAAACAACGATCCACTTGCGCATCAGGCTCATAAGTTGGCGTCAGACATAATAAGCAAAATACAGTCATCTGTTGACAACGAGATAGCGGCAGCCTATCTGCAGGCGTTCAATGACCCATATCCAGGCATCAAATCGATATGAACAAGGTTAAGGAATCCAGCTCTAAGGTGCTTTCCACTGTCCTGGATGACCTAAGCCAGGGATTGATGCAGGCTGTCGAGGCTGATGAGC
>JBFENN010000188.1:0-6521 GCA_041551115.1 Anaerolineales bacterium | reverse complement strand
GATGACTTTGCCATCTTTGAGGGTCAGCTCGACGCCTTCGCACTCGCGGCCCCGGAAGACCGCTGGGTAGCTGAATCGCACCCAGCCGTTGGCTGAATCCTCAATTGGGCTGGTGTAGATCTCGCCGCTGGGGATATTATGCTCACCATCGGCATTTATGAAATCCCGTTCTGAGATGGATAACTGCAGGTCGATGTTTGCGCCCGTCAAGACGATCTCGTGCTTGTCATGCAGCCAGTCGATCAGCCGCTGCTGGAAATCGTGGATCCGTTGCCATTCGGCAACTGGATCGGTTTGGTCGGCGAACGTGGCACCATAGACGAAATCTTCGTATTCGGCTAGGCTCATCTCAGCGTCCTGTGCATAGGCGTTGGTGGGGAACATGGTGATCACCCAACGATAAGTCTTATCGGCCGAACGTTGGCGGTAGATCTTTAAATACTCAGTCATTGAGCGGTAGCGGGCTTGAATCCGGCTGGGATCAACCCCGCTGAGTGACTTGGTGTTGTCTGTACTGTAGATAGATATACCGACATCAAATTCGCTCATGACCTTGCGGGCGATGACATCTTCGTGCAGGAGCTGATCCTGGCTGGCTTCATTTAAGTAAAGTGAACTGAGACCTTCATATCCAGGCAGATACATACTCGCCCAGGGGAAAATGTAGGGCTGCCCGCCTGCATGCAGGATTTCTCTAAATACCTCCTGCACCAAAGGTGTGCTTGCTGGTTCAGCGTATACGGCCACTAGATCGTTTTTTTTGACCTTGGTTGAGTAGTTCACCAGGATATTAGCGAGATTTGTTGTGCGTGGATCGGGCATCAGGGATCTCCTTGCGTGAATATGGTGGGATCCCTAATTATAAGCCAAAGGTTCGCTTGGGCAGCAGCCGGCATCAGTGTCTACATCCGCTTTGAAGGTCTCGCATAACAATACCCCCAATATGACGAAAATTAATCCGGCAGGTCATTCAATACAAGCTGCAAGCTATTTTTATATTCACGAAATGCGCCCCGGCCTTGTCCGGTCAGGTGGATCGAGGTATGCGGTTTTTTACCCTTAAAATCTTTCTCGATCGTAATATAGCCTGCTTCTTCAAGCTTGTTCAGGTGGGTAGCCAGGTTGCCCCAGCTGAGACCAGTCAGACTCCTTAAAAAGGTGTAATCGGCGCTATCCACCACATATAGGTAAGAGAGCAGTGTCAACCGGGCCGGAGCATGAATGACCTGGTCAATCGCCAGCAGGGGCTGCAGGCTCGCTTGGCTTATTTGTTCTGTGCTCATTCGGCAGCCAAATTTAAAGATGCGATATCGGGAGGCAGCGGGTGGCTGCGTAGAAATTTCACAAATAGGATGGTCCCGGTAGTGATCATAATCCCAGCGCAAATCCCAAATGTGATCGGCCAGCCGTGGTGGGAGGCTCCCAAATTGACATGCAGCCATTCACCCGTTATCGGTGCCAGGGATACCAGGATGCCATATCCATACATGCGGGTGTAGTTCAGGAAGTAGGCTATCAGGCTGAAAAAGATCAATACGACGAGTGAAAAGCGGGCTGCAACCATCCATTCGGGGATAAATGATAATTCTACAAATGAGAGAAACCCAAGAATTAGCACGAGAACCAGGAATACGAGCATCAGTAAATTGAAGCGAAACATCCGTGTCTTGCGCCATGAACCATATTGAACACTGCCGAGGCGCGGTTTGACTATGTGCTTCTTTATCAACCACAGCCCTAAAAACAGCAGTCCGACAATGGGTAGGAATACAGCCGAGCTCCAGAAATCACCCAGGTAGGGGCTTAAATAGATCGCGAAGATAAATTGGAGTAAATAACATCCAATAAAGATATCCCACAACCCATCCTGAAAAGCCGATTGGAATACCTTCACTTCACTTTTTCGTAAACTGATTTTATCTGACATGACAACCCTCCAGCAAAATTCGTCGATCTAAAAGTACTTTGTAATTCAAAGTACTTGTTATAATAATAGCAAATTTGTGGGAAGTTGTCAAGAGCTGCGGTAGATTTCTTTTTGGCATTGAGCAACAAAGCCAAGCCATATATGGGCTGCCTTCTTCAAACTGGGCGGATGGAATGGTCAAGTGTATGGATGTAGGCTTCTGCCAAGTCAGCTGTTTCAGCAAGTACTTCTGGTTTGATGTGATCTATATCATCTGTGGGGGTGTGCACGTGGTCGATTTCGAACTGGGATGCATCCGGGATGCGCAGCAGCCAGGCGAACAGCCTCGCCGGCAGGGAGAGTGGGCGGTAGTTTTCGCGTATCAAGGAGATGGCTTGACCGAAACCGCGTTCCATCCAGGTCGCGTGATCAGATGAGCCGCCTGAGATGATCGAACCCCAGGTGCGGATCGTTGGGATATCTTGTTCAGCGGCCAATCTCTCCAGCAAACCTACCAAGCGTGAATCGCTGCGGTGGCGTTTCAAGGTTCCTACCCCGGTCGTGACGGACAAATACTTTCCAACTCCTACACAGTCGATGTTAACCAGGTAGAGCTTATCACGATCGAGCTGTCTATGATATCTGCATACGAACTGGCGGGATCCGAAAAGACCTAATTCCTCCGCACCCCACCAAGCGAAGAAAACGGCTAAGTTTTTAGGGGGGGTTAATTTGAGCCGCCGGGCTAATTCGAGCACCATGGCAGTCCCCGAGCCGTTGTCATCTGCTCCTGGGCTGTCGCTGGAATTGGATGCAAGCAGGCTAATACTGCCGAATGTGAGTAGGAACAGCAAGGGCAGCGCCATGATCAAGGCGAGCCAATTGATATATGGAGCTATGGTTAGCAAAATAGATCTGAATGTCGGCCAACCGATTGCATCGATTAGATAAGCGCTTGCCAACAATATGGTATAGCCTGCATAGAGCACCAAACCGAGTAATCCAAGCGGGCCGAATACCCTGGTTAGCTTGCGCAGTACCTTAGTATAGCCGGGGAAGTTGCGCGGGGTGTCGTAGTGAGCGCATAACAGCACGGCTGATTGCTTGTCTTCCGCCTGGACGTAAGCAGAGAGTGGAGTTTCCAATCCTGCGAGAATATTCTGGCTTTTCGAACTCGCTAGGCGTTCTTCCAATCGGGCAAGCGGGAAGAAAAAGAAGTAGAAAGTCAGCAAAAGGGCTGTCCCCCCTAGTAACGGGAAACCTAGAAAAGCAGCGGCAATGCTCAGCGTTATGACCCCGACAACGACTAACTGCAAAACCGGACGGTAGGTTTCGCTACCAATAAAGCTGAACTCTTCAGTCTCTGGGTATAAGTTTAGTGCCATACAACGGTCCATCAGCCATTCCTGAGCGAGTATTTCACCGCTCGTCCCGGCTCGTCGAGGACTGGCGTCATCTTGGAGTCGTGTCAGTAATTCAAATGTTGACATAATGGGTGCAATCTCCTGTAATTGTTACGGAGTAGATAGACCGCTGGTGCCTTATTTATATCCTGAATTGCTAGTAAGGTTGGGAATAAATAATTAAAAATCAGCTTTGCTGGTTGTCTGTTCTTGAATTTTGGATATTGTAGAAAGCTTGGTCAATATCAAACCTGTGCCAGACATGGTTATGAAAACCAATCGTCTGCAGTTTGCCCTTGTATGCTGTGAACGAAAATAGCAGCAGATTGTAGTAGTTAAATTGGTTGAAGTAAGCTCGCCGTTCTTGTGCAGTCAGTTTGTTAAACCATTGAGCTACATGCACATCCGGAAGCTCGAGTGCCTCTAAAGACAGCTCATCTGGATGATTATTTGATTCCTCTTGGGCAAGATTTGTTACGAGTTTATATTTATAGCTGACAGCTTCTAAGTGTCTCCCTCGTTTTGGGTTATTGAGGGCCAAGTAGACACCCAAGATAATAGCAGCAATCAGTATGATATTACCTAGGACAACCCAGGTCCGCATCGAGATCAAGGGCCGCTTTCTGGTTGGAACCAGTATCGCTTGCTGCACTTCTTTATGTGCTTGGACTAGGTCAACTTGACATTTCCAGCAGTTGTTTCTTCCTTTTGGATTTTTTGCACCACATTTTGGACAGGTAATGCGTACATCTGTCATCCGCCGTCCACATTTCGGACAGAAAATGGCTGATTCTTCACATCACCAACCACAGGTCGCGCAATCTATCATCAGGTGATCTCAAATTGGTGTCACACAGAGATACAGTTAGTTCAGCTTACTCTCTGATATCACAAGTTTTCCCAACTATAAATGATTATATAATGCATGACAAGCATCAATTCAGACCTGTCGCACCTTGATCATAATTCGATGCGATCGATCAGCGCATATGAGGGGGATTTTCCATTTGGATTTGGATGGCTTTCAAGTCAGCCAATTACTACGTAAGTTTAATGCGTATATGAATTTGACTGCTCGTTGAAAGTGCAGATTCTCTCATCTAAGGTTTAACTTTTCTTCAGCAAACTTAACTATACAAAGGTATGCGCCGCCAGTATACTGCCCACGTGATGTCCACACTCAAAATTCAACTCCATTCCTGAGACGAAATGGATCCAAACACTAAACACATCCCCAAAAAGACCTACCCGAAATTTTATGAGAAGACCGTTCCAGTTGCCATTGGGATATTGGTCACGATCATTGTACTGATGTTTATATTCACGATTGCAGTTGGCATTGGAATCGTATCAGGTTGACGATTATTCCCATTCAATAAGGAGATTGGACTATGACCGTGGTAAACACATTGCTACCTTTTATTTCTGCTATCGTAAGTTTTATATTTGCTTTTTTTGTGTTCAAAAGATACGCTGAAAAGCGCCGCCCGCACCTTCTATTATGGGGATTAGGTATGTTATTCTACGGAATTGGTGGATTTTGTGAGGCTTATTTCGGCGCCTTTGGCTGGAATTCTTTAATATTCCGGTTATGGTATTTATTCGGCGCAATCCTCGTAGCGGCGTGGTTGGGTCAGGGGACTGTATACTTATTAGCCAAACGCAATGTAGCCAATGGTTTAATGGCTCTGCTGTTGGCAGGATCATTATATGCGGCGTTTAGGGTATTTAGCGCTACGCTCGACCCAACTTTACTGACGACTAGTGTCCATACAGGCAGTGAACTGAGTGGTCACGCCATTGTCACATCCGGAATCCGCAGCCTGACGCCAATTTTCAACCTGTATGGTGTGGTTACCCTGGTTGGTGGGGCGGTTTACTCAGCTTGGATTTTCTACCGAAAACGAATCCTTTTACACCGTGTAATTGGGAATATCCTGATCGCTGTGGGCGCTCTCGCACCCGCCTTTGGCGGCGCTTTTAGCCGGTTTGGCATCCCTGGGGCACTGTATATCGGTGAACTGCTCGGTGCGGTCTTGATGTTCATCGGTTTTATCCGGGCAACCACCCCAATGACGGAAAAATCAGCCGAGCCAGTTGTCCAAACGATGGTCTAAATTTCAAAATTTCCAACTATGTGTCGGTTACCTTAACCGCACATCACATCTCAACACATTCTCCTCTTTTTCACTTGTATACCCGGCTAAGTATCCGTACTAGCCGGATGTACAATTTGTACTGGTATGATCACATTTTTCCACCTTTTCTGTTCAACGTGCACCCAATGAGCAATCAATCTTTGGATTGGATGTATAATTTAGAGTAGTAATTTCGAACGTTTGGATAACGTTTATCCCAACCTAGTCAATTGTGGGGAGAGATGGATCATGAACGATTGGCCTGAGCTGATCCGTGATTCTCAGGCTGCCCTCCAGCTGCATTACGGACCAGCCATGGAACGAGCAGCCGCAGACATTGGGGTATCCTTAAGGAATTTACGTGTCATATGGTTGAGTATGATTTATGATCCAGACCCGATATCAACCAGTGTAATACAGCACCAGACACCATACACCAATGCTGAGATATTCTTCCAGCGCTTTGAGACGGCTGCAGAAAGAGGCTGGTTATTGCCGCTCCCGGGGGACGTATACCAGATTACATCCCAGGGTCGTGCGGCAGTAGAATCTGTTCTCAACGCGGCATATGAAAGCATGGCAGGTTTAACACCTCTTTCGAACAGCGATCTAATGCAGGTCCGGATTTACTTATGGCGGCTGGTAGAAGGTTGCCTGCAGATGGATGTCCCTGGTATCAAGTACAATTTATTAATGAGCCGTCGAGGTGACCCCGGAGCTCAGGTTGCTGAGATCGCCCGGATCGAACAGCACCTGACCGACCTCAACGCCTTCCGTGATGATGCTCATCTCGCGGCCTGGGATAGCTACCATGTAAACGCACCTACCTGGGAGGTATTCACCTTGCTCTGGCGTGGCGATGCATCAAATCTTGATGAGTTATGTAAAAATCTAGCTGAGCGGGGGCATCAGCGCAGCACGTACACTGCGGCACTCCAGGGTCTGGTTAGACGTGGCTGGGTGATGGAAGTTGGTGGGGATTACCAGGTAACCCGCAACGGTGAAACGATACGCTCAGCAGCTGAGGTAGCAACGGACCGCAACTATTATGGTCCCTGGGATGCCCTCGCTGTG
>JBFENN010000187.1:0-6543 GCA_041551115.1 Anaerolineales bacterium | reverse complement strand
GAGATTGTCGTGGATCTTCAAACAGATCAATTAATGTAGACATGCGGCGATCAGAAAGAAAGACCGATGCAATGGGCTGAGAGAAGTAAAGGAACTGCGCAATAACCAAGCATAATGGACCAAGAGAATCTATTAAAGTAGCTACGATGCCCCCAAGCCCCCAAGCACAAATTTTACGGGACCATTCTTCCAAGATTAATTGTTGCATCAATTGACCCTTGAACAACGAAAATAAATTTTGAGTAAAGAGGCCAGCATGATTTTATATGTGCATATACTTTTGGTCAAGTGAACTTGCAGGAACAGAATGATATACAATATCTTAACGACAACACGCTGACCATGATTTGGATTAATTGAGGTTGCACTTTAAGTGCCATCCATTGTTATCAACCAGGAATAGAGAATAATCGGCAGTGAATCATCACAATTAAGCTAGTTGACCGCAGCATTAAATAACATGACAGTTCACAGGTGTTTTTTATGCCTAATATTACTATCTGGATAGAACAAGGGTGGTTAAACTTATTAATTGAGTCAATCATCTATTCGCACACTTCGCAAACTGCAGAATATCACACAATACCCTGTTTTCGAACATCGGTTAACAGCCTTTCCCACAGCAGGGTAAATCAGCATGATTGTCCATACTACGATTGCATGATGCTAATCTATACTGCCGTAAGGGAGATTTCTGATGAAACAACCTATGATTACAATTGATGGTAATGAAGCCACTGCATACGTGGCTCACAAACTAAGTGAAGTTATCGCTATTTATCCCATTACACCATCATCACCCATGGGAGAATTTGCAGATGAGTGGTCAGCGAAAGGGATAACAAATCTTTGGGGAACGGTCCCAATGGTTACTGAGATGCAAGCTGAAGGCGGTGCAGCCGGAGCCGTCCACGGCGCACTGCAGACTGGATCACTCACAACCACCTTCACCGCATCTCAAGGTCTGCTCCTCATGATCCCCAATATGTATAAGATCGCGGGTGAGCTCACACCTACCGTTTTCCATGTTTCAGCCCGTTCAATCGCTGCTCAGGCACTCTCGATCTTCGGAGACCATTCTGATGTGATGGCAACCCGGGCAACCGGTTTTGCATTGCTAGCTTCCAGCTCTATCCAGGAAACACAGGATATGGCAACAATTGCCCATGCGGCTACACTCGCGAGCAGAATCCCGTTCCTGCACTTTTTCGATGGATTCCGAACATCCCACGAGGTCAATAAAATCATCCGAATCAGCGATGAAGAGATACGGGAAATGATCGACGACGAATTCGTTCGCGCCCACCGAGCACGGGGCTTATCTCCAGATCATCCGGTTATCCGCGGTACAGCGCAAAATCCGGATGTTTTCTTCCAGGCTCGAGAGACCGTGAATCCCTTCTATCAAGCTTGCCCTGATTTGGTAATGAAGAGCATGGAGAAATTTGCGGTGGTAACGGGACGACAGTACAAGCTCTTTGATTACTCCGGTGCTGTGGATGCCGAAAGGGTAATCATCATCATGGGCTCGGGAGCAGAAACCGCTTCGGAAACTGCAAAGTACTTGACCAAACAAGGGGAGAAAGTTGGAGTCGTTAATGTTCACCTATACCGGCCATTTTCAGTCACTCACTTCCTCGATGCACTCCCATCTACCGTGAAGACCATCGCAGTACTAGACCGCACCAAAGAACCTGGTTCTGCGGGCGAACCACTATACCAAGACGTTGTTACCGCAATTAACGAAGGTTTGGCGGATGGCTCTGTGCCATACGCTCAGTTCGCCAATCGGCCATACCCGCGGGTTATCGGAGGACGTTATGGACTCTCATCAAAGGAATTCACTCCCGCGATGGTGAAAGGTGTATTCGACGAAATGCTCAAAGCAGAGCCAAAAAACCACTTTACCGTCGGGATCAATGACGATCTTTCGCATACAAGCATCCAATACGATCCTGCATTTTTCATTGATATGCCTGATACTGTGCAGAGCGTATTCTGGGGGCTGGGGGCTGATGGTACTGTTGGAGCAAATAAGAACTCAATCAAGATTATTGGTGAAGAGACCGATAACTATGCCCAAGGCCATTTCGTGTATGATTCAAAAAAATCTGGATCGGTGACTACCTCTCACCTGCGATTTGGTCCAAAACCCATCCATGCACCGTACATTATTGAGCAGGCAAACTTCGTAGCCTGTCATCAATTTATCTTTCTTGAGCAGTTTGATGTTTTGAAATACGCTGCCCCTGGAGCAGTCTTCCTTTTAAATAGTATATATGGACCAGAAGAGGTATGGGAGCAACTGCCGATAGAAACTCAAAAAGCGATCATTGCGAAAAAACTCCAGTTCTACGTTATAGATGCATATGACGTCGCCCGTAAAACTGGAATGGGGCAACGGATAAATACCATCATGCAGACGTGCTTTTTCGCTATCAGCGGGGTACTCCCGCGCCAACAAGCAATCGCGGAAATCAAGAAAGCAATAAAAAAGACCTACAGCAAACGCGGTGAAGCAGTAGTTAAACGAAACTATGAAGCAGTTGACCAGGCTATTGCCCATATGCATGAAGTCGAGGTACCTGAAATAGCATCCGGTCAAATCAAACGGCGCACCCCAGTTCCAGTAGAAGCGCCACAATTCGTACGCGAGGTTCTCGGAACAATCATTGCCAGGTCCGGCGATGATTTACCGGTTAGCGTATTACCAAATGATGGTACATATCCAACTGGTACAACGCAGTGGGAAAAGCGGAATATCAGTTTGGAAATTCCGGTTTGGGAGCCAGATATATGTATACAGTGTGGCAAATGCTCTTTTGTGTGTCCACACGCTGTTATCCGGGAAAAAATCTATGATCCAAGCTTATTGAAAGACGCACCAGAAGGCTGGAACGCAGTAGATGCGCGCTGGAAGGAATTCCCCGGGATGAAATACACATTGGCCGTTGCTCCGGAAGACTGCACGGGGTGCGGATTGTGCATTGAAGTTTGCCCCGCTAAGGATAAAAGCCAAGTAGGACGTAAAGCAATTAACCTGGCCGATCAACCGCCAATCCGCGAAGTCGAACGTGTTAAATGGGATTACTTCTTGGGCATACCGGAAGTAGATCGTTCCTCTTTCAGTTTAAAATCTGTAAAAAATTCACAATTGCTCCAACCACTATTCGAGTTTTCGGGTGCTTGTGCTGGTTGTGGAGAAACACCGTATGTCAAGTTGGTCAGCCAGTTGTACGGTGATCGAATGATCGTCGCAAATGCAACTGGATGCTCATCCATATATGGCGGCAATCTTCCAACAACACCATGGGCTAAAAACAATGACGGACGCGGACCAGCCTGGTCTAACTCCCTATTTGAAGATAATGCCGAGTTCGGTCTAGGCATGAGATTGACGCTAGACAAACAAATCGAGTATGCCAAAGAACTGCTAAAGAAAATTGCCTTGGATGTCGGCGAGGAATTAGTCAAGGCCTTGCTAGAAGCAGACCAAACCACCGAAAATGGCTTCAGAGCCCAGCGTGAGCGAATATCAATATTGAAGCAACGCTTGCAGAAGCTGGGAACGGCTGATGCTAAGAACCTACTCAGCGTGGCTGATGTGCTCAGTCGTAAAAGCGTCTGGATTATGGGTGGCGATGGTTGGGCATACGATATCGGTTATGGTGGTCTGGATCATGTGCTTGCATCTGGGCGAAATGTGAATGTCTTGGTGCTAGACACAGAAGTATATTCAAATACTGGAGGCCAATCATCAAAAGCGACACCGCTCGGAGCGGTAGCAAAATTCGCTGCCCAGGGAAAGGGAATTGCTAAGAAGGATCTCGGAATGATTGCCATGACCTATGGCTATATTTATGTCGCGCGCGTGGCAATGGGTGCAAGCGACCAGCAAACACTCACGGCATTACTCGAAGCAGATGCATTTGACGGACCATCCTTAGTCATAGCTTACAGCCACTGCATTGCACATGGTTACGACCTCCGTAAAGGACTAGACCAGCAGAAATTAGCAGTCCAATGTGGAGCCTGGCCTTTGTTCCGCTATAATCCAGATAGACTCCAGGAAGGGAAGAATCCACTGCAGCTTGACTCACGGGATCCAAAAATCCCTGTTGAACAGTACGCATACAACGAAACTCGTTATCGGATGCTGCTGCAAAGCAACGAACCCCGAGCAGAGAAACTTATGAACCTCGCCCAGGCAGATGTTCAATCGCGGTGGGAGCTCTATAAACAGATGGCAGCAATGGAATACAATCACAAAGACAATGGCAAATAATGCCTTGATTAAGTCTACCGTGAGTTATCGTATAGATGAGCGGTAAACCATCACACATTGAATATCGGTCTGAATATTATTTGATAACAAAGGATTGAAAATGGCTGAACTGAAAACTAAGTACCTGGGTTTAGATCTAAAAAATCCCTTGGTTGCATCCGCATCACCGCTCTCCCGAAAAGTCGAGACTGCCGTAGCATTGGAAAAAGAAGGAGTTTCGGCAATTGTTATGTACTCACTTTTTGAAGAGCAAATCATCCAGGAAAGTTTCAAACTTGATCGGGACCTAACACGAGGCACTGATACTTATGCTGAAGGATTAGATTTCTTTCCTCAAACCGGTGACTATAGTAGCGGACCAGAAAAATATATCGACCATTTAGCTAACGTTAAACAAGCTGTAAATATCCCCGTGATTGGCAGTCTAAATGGGGTTACACCGGGGGGGTGGGTGGAGTATGCCCAGAAAATTGAAGCCGCTGGTGCAGATGCAGTTGAATTAAACCTCTATTACCTTGCCACCGACCCGGCAACTACCAGCTCAGATCTAGAGGCTAGGTATGTTGAACTGGTGAACCTGATTCGCAATCAAATCCAAATACCACTGGCAGTGAAGTTAAGTCCTTTCATCACATCCCTTCCCAATTTCGCCAAGCAGCTGGTAGAGGCAGGTGCTGATGGACTGGTATTGTTCAATCGGTTTTACCAACCCGATTTTGATCTAGAAGAGTTAGAAATCACTCCAAGCCTGGTACTCAGCAACTCGGATGAATTGCGTTTGCCTCTGCGGTGGATCGCTATTCTTTTCGGACGTGTTCAGACTGATTTTGCGCTTACTAGTGGTGTCCACACTGGAGAAGACATGGTGAAAGCGTTAATGGCAGGAGCTAATGTGACAATGGTAGCTTCCGCGTTTCTACAAAATGGTATCGATCGCGCTGCCAACATATTGACTAATGCTAACGCGTGGCTCGATGAGCACGAATATGATTCGGTTGTTCAGATGATCGGGAGCATGAGTCAAAAAGCCGTGGCACAGCCGGCTGAATTTGAAAGAGCAAACTATGCAAAGGTTCTAAGCTCTTATTAAGTGCAGGTAATAGAACGCTACATAAAATAAGCTTCCGGCAATTCTATCTTTAGACGGGAAGCTTATTTTTTATTATTTCAATTGGGAGGTCTTCTTTAAAAGGCTCCCAAATATATTTCAAGTAAAGATTAAACCGGGGATAAGTATATAATTACGATTCGGCTGGTGCTGGTGCTCCAGCGTGTTTCTTAAAACGATACACTATCCGTCCGCGTGTCAAATCGTAAGGCGACATTTCAACTCGCACACGATCACCTAAGAGGATGCGGATATAGTACTTGCGCATCTTGCCTGAAAGATACGCCAGGACTTCATGGTCATTATCAAGGCGAACTTTGAACTGCGTTGCTGGTAAAGCTTCTATCACCGTACCCTCAACGAGAATCTTGCCTTCGTCTTTAGCCATGCACACCTCCGGAGTTAATCCTTACTTCAATAATTTGCACAATCATCAGTAAGAATTAGTATTCCTACGGCGATGTCTGCGCATCGATTTTTTCTTTTCAATACGGCGCAACTCACTTTTTGATATAAACCACCTCTTACGTCGAACTGTACTTAGCACACCACTTTTTGCTACTTTCTTGCGAAAACGTCTCATTAATTGATCTTGTGACTCGTTTGGGCGAAGAACTACTCTTGTCAAATTGCTCACCTCCTTTTAGGTCAAAAGATTGAACTGCGTTAGACAAATAAAAAAGCCCGATAAAAATCAACGGGCACAGACAAAGCGATAAAACAATATTATGTATGGCCTATGTTACAAACCCAATATGCTCTCTCCTGTAATACTAGTCAACTAGCAAAATGGAATTAAGAGCAGGCCGCCTGC
The DNA here is from genome assembly GCA_041551115.1 of Anaerolineales bacterium. Lineage (GTDB taxonomy): Bacteria > Chloroflexota > Anaerolineae > Anaerolineales > UBA4823 > DAOVXM01. The sequence continues at coordinate 336 of JBFENN010000187.1, read as the reverse complement.
GCCGCTGCAAGTATTATAGCAAGATACACTAATAATGTCAATTAATTGAAAAAAGTCTCTTGGCAATGACCTACTCTCCCAGGGGGCTGCCCCCCAAGTACCATCGACGCTGACGGGCTTAACTTCCGGGTTCGGGATGTTACCGGGTGTACCTCCGTCGCTCCAATCACCAAGAGACTTTATTCACGATGTTAAGACTTACGAATTGAATAGGATTGCATAGAAGAGTTTTAAGTTCTCCACATCACAGGTAAAGCCCTCGACCATTAGTACGGCTTAGCTGAACACATTGCTGTGCTTACACATGCCGCCTATTTAGCAGGTAGTCTTCCTGCG
>JBFENN010000186.1:0-6634 GCA_041551115.1 Anaerolineales bacterium | reverse complement strand
AGAAAAACAAAAATCATAGGGAGTCTTGACGATGTCAGATAAAAATATTGTTGTACCCAGGAAAGGTGCTAAGATCACGATCAATAATGGGGTATTGGACGTTCCGAATAATCCAGTAATCCCATTCATCGAAGGTGATGGCACTGGACGAGATATTTGGCGGGCGTCAAATCGCGTGTTTGATGCAGCCGTAGATAAAGCCTACCAGGGTGAGCGCCGTATTGCCTGGATGGAAGTTTACGCTGGAGAGAAAGCTTATAAAAAATATGACTCATGGCTGCCCAAAGAGACCGTCCAGGCTTTTCAAGAATACCTGGTTGGGATTAAGGGTCCATTGACCACCCCGATTGGAGGCGGCATACGTTCATTAAATGTGGCTTTGAGAAAAGCATTAGATTTGTACGTCTGTCAGCGTCCTGTGCGGTATTTCAATGGTGTTCCATCACCAGTCAAACACCCTGAGAATGTTGACATGGTGGTATTTCGGGAGAATACCGAGGACATATATGCCGGTATCGAATTCGAGCAGGGCACCGCGGAAAACCAGCAGTTTAAATCGCTGTTGAAAGAGTATTTTCCCGAAGAATACAAAAAGATGAGATTCCCCAATACTGCTGGCATTGGTATTAAACCAGTATCAATAGAAGGCACTGAACGCCTAGTTCGTGATGCAATCAAGTGGGGTTTGAACAATAACCGCCGCAGTGTCACCCTCGTCCACAAAGGTAACATTATGAAATACACTGAGGGGTCCTTTCGCAACTGGGGTTATGAGCTAGCAGAACGCGAGTTCGCTGATCAGATATACACCTGGGCGCAATGGGAACGAACCAAAGCAACCCAGGGTGAAGCTGCCGCGAATGCCGAACAGGAGGCTGCCCTAAAGCATGGAAAGTTACTCGTTAAAGATGTCATTGCGGATATTGTATTTCAGCAAACAATTACTCGGGCACGAGAATTTGACATCCTTGCAACGATGAATCTCAATGGCGACTACCTATCGGATGCATTAGCCGCCCAGGTTGGCGGGATTGGTATTGCGCCAGGTGGTAATATCAACTACACCACTGGACATGCAGTTTTCGAAGCGACCCATGGTACTGCGCCAAAATATGCGGACAAAGATGTGGTAAATCCTGGCTCGGTGATCTTGTCAGGTGAAATGATGCTGCGTTATATGGGCTGGCATCAAGCTGCTGATCTAATCATCAAAGGTATGGAAGGCGCGATAGCTGCCAAGACCGTTACATACGATTTCCACCGTTTGATGGAAGGTGCGACAAAGCTGAAATGCTCTGAGTTTGGCGATGCAATTATTCAACACATGGATGATTGATCAGTAAACCCAATATCCAAAGCAACCATAGAGAAAACCTCCCATCTCAGGGAGGTTTTCATTTGCATATCCGGGGAACAAGAACTATCTTGTAGTGATGAAGCGGTGTTGTCGATAATGAACTCACGCTCCAGGCTGCGATGTAACGGCGATGTAGCTGCGGTGATGCTACGGTGTGGGCGTTGTCTGGTCTGATTCCTCGGTAGATGCCGCTTCAGGTAGAGTAGAGAGCGCAGCCGCTTGTTCGGCTGTTTCTGGAGCTCCGCCATCTACCCATGATACAAAGATCTCAATCAGCTCCTGTTTGAGTGCTTTAGTTGGTGGCATTGGACCGCCAGCTTCAATCTCTTCACGGTAGAGCATCAGGATCAAGTTGCTGTTCAGGTCTCCAGGGATAATATTCGGTGCGTGATCGCCTGTTTCCATCGTTTCTATATAATCCCGCATCAAATAGTTATTGTTTTCTTTCCCCGGCCGGTGGCAGGAGACACAATATCGCTTTACAATTGGGGCAATATGTACATCAAAAGAAGGCACTTCTCCTGGCAGTAGGGCGGGAATTGCACCAGCTTGAGCTGCTTCTTCGGGGATTTCAACCCTGTCGTCCCAAGTATAGCGCATAAAATTCACAATTGCTTCCATTTCTCCACGGCTAAGCTCGCCACCATAACCGAGACCAAAAGGTGTCATCCCCAAATCTGGCTGACCATAATCGATCACCTGGTAAAAGGTCTGATCACTGCGAGTATACATCTCATCGCTGCTGCTAATCGATTTTACGACAACTCCTTCCAGCCCCTCAACGCCGACGATTTCGCCACCTTCTCCATCTGCTCCATGGCATTCTACACAGTATACAGAGTATAGGTCCTGCCCTAAAATCACTTTTTCACTGATTGTTGTCGCAATTTCACTTTCTTCTTGGGGTGGTGTAGTAATCACTGAACGCATTGTTAATCCAATCATTCCCAAGACGATAACACTCATAAAAACGGTCCCAAATTTTCTCTTTGACCAATGCCGGAATGGACTGCGATCATAGAATGGTAGAAGCAGTAAAGCCAGCACCGCAATTGTTGGGATTACGAATGTACCGATCCATTCGATTTCACCAGGGAAAAACTTGAGCATCTCGAACAGGAACAGGAAATACCATTCAGGCCTGGGTATATAAGACGAATCGCTGGGGTCAGCAGGAGGTTCATTAGCCACTCCTAAAAAAGCTGCCATTCCAACTAGTAAGAGGAATAGCCCGATCACTGGCAGCATATCTTTGAAGATGATATCTGGGTAAAACTTAACCCCTCGCGCTTTCTCTTCTTTGTATTTTTCGAGGTATTCTTTCTGTTGTTCTTCGTTCACAGCAAACTTACCCCTTCGCTATTCACCTTTTTTCGGGACAGAAGAAATGCCAATTTTTATTACAAGATAAAGATGGGTACCGATCATAGCCAGGATGATTAGTGGTAAAAACCAGACGTGGACTGCGAAAAACCGTGTCAAAGTCACTGCGCTCAGGTCAGCACCGCCGCGCAATACCTGAGTAAGAAATGGGCCAATCAGTGGTACTGTTCCTGGAAGCTCGGTGCCAACCGTTGTCGCCCAATATGATCGCTGGTTCCAAGGGAGCAGATAACCAGTAAACCCCATCCCCAGGGTAGCAAGCAATAACACAACCCCGGTCACCCAAGTGATTTCACGTGGAAACTTGTACGCCCCAAAGAAAAAAGTCCGCAGCATATGAGCAAAAACAACCAGCACCATCAAGGTCGCACCCCAATGATGTATCCCGCGGATTAACCAGCCATAACTGACACCATTCATTATGTACTGTATGCTGTTATACGCATTTTCCGGGGAAGGAACGTAATACACCATCAAGAACATGCCGGTCACACCCTGCATCACAAATAAGAACAAAGAAGCACTGCCCAGGGTGTACCACCAGTTGACTTTGGGTACGTTGCGATCCAGAACTGTATTGTAGATCGCGGTCAACCCCATTCGATCATCGATCCAGCTATACATTTTGTTTGCCATGGCTACACCGACCCAAAATGAAAATAGATAACGCCATCTTCGAGTTTACTTTCATATTCCCACAGTTCTCTCGGTGGAGGGCCAGCTACCACTTCACCTTCTTCATTGAATGCTGCATCGTGACATGGGCACAAGTAAACCCGTTCAACCTCTGACCATTTCACACGGCAGCTAAGGTGAGTACAGATATTGGAGAACACTTTTTGTTCTTCCTCGCTGAAACGCATCACGTATACACCAAAAGAATTTACCGTTTTCTCCCAACCGTTGATAGTGGTTTGGGTGAAGTTGAATAGTCCTGGTTCACCAATCGTATAGTTATCAAGAGGTCCGGCCGAGATCCAAGATTCTTTCTGTTTGATTCTTGTCGCTGGTGAGATCAAGTAGGCAACTGCAGGAATTGCGATAAGCGCCCCCATTAACCCCCCTACCGAAGCAATGACTACATTCACAAAACCCTTGCGACTCAGTTTATTCGAGTCAGACATAAATGCGTCCTCACTATCCTAGCTAAATATATTGCCGGCAAATATTAATCAGGAACACTTGTGCATCCAATTTTGTGCTATGCAGCTATGGATTTCGGTTATCATATCCCTCGATACCGATACTGGCTCACTGGGGTGCAATGCATACAGGAATGCATACTAATTGTAGAATAATTTAAGCGAGTATTATAAGGACATCTGAAACCAATAACCTATGATTATTGTCACTTTTCTTATGTCGACCACGAATGGAATAATAAGATTAATTGCCAGCAAGGGCTTGGGGTGTTTTAACCCATCATCATCTTACCACTGCAAATAATGAATTTATATAGTTTCTCCTAACAAGTTCAGTCAGCAAGGAGGCACCATGGGTCAAAAACGTTCTGTTGGCTTCTTCCAAGGGCTACGTTACCGAGGCGGTGGACCCATGCTTGCTTGGGTGCTTCACCGGCTTTCTGGACTTGGCATCTTGCTCTTGGTCGGGTTGCACGTTTATGCTTCATTCTCGATGCAGCAAACCGGCAGCGATATTGGTACTGCCTTCAATATTGTTTACGAGAATTGGATCTTTCAAATCCTTGTTATATTCATCGTAATCTTTCATGCACTAAATGGGCTGCGTATCATAATTTTGGACACCTGGCCTCAGAGTCTGCGATTTCAACGGGAGGTACTCTGGTTGCAGTGGTTCATCTTCGTACCAATATACAGTTTGACTATCTTTGTATTGTTCTACACTGGCCTTTTTAGCAGCTAGCCAGAGGAGGAAGCCCCCTATGCAAGCCCGTAAAGTAAGGCCTGGTTTTTCTTTCGAATACATAATGTGGGTTTTCACCCGCCTATCTGGCTTCAGCATGTTTCTACTGGTGATCCTGGGGGTGCTAGGGGCATTATTTATGGGGGCACGACTGCAGATGGATCTACCTACATTGATGCGCTGGACGTTTTTTCCCAACCCTAATCACGTGGTAAACAGTGAGATACCCGATCTCACCCTAGGTTGGGCAACAGCTTTCTGGCAGGTTATGCAAATCTTGATCATAATATTCGCGTCCACTCATGCCTTTAACGGATTGCGTGTGGTCATCGAAGATTACCTGGGTGAGGGTGTGCTGCGGGTTCTGCTGCGTGGTTTGATTTTCTTGTTTTGGTTGGGCTCACTCATCATCGCCATATATGTAATCCTCTCCTCATGATAATCCTGCTATCTATACCTTGAGTTATCAGCAAATGATGTCCTGCCTTTTAGTATTCGATCCAGGAAAACCGCTCTGATTTGGTTCGGAGGAATATCTTCATGAAAAATCATCAGTTTGATGTTGTGGTCGTTGGTGCCGGCGGTGCAGGATTGATGGCAGCCCTACATGCTTCAAAAACTGCGAGCACTGCAGTTCTTAGCAAACTCTACCCAACCCGGTCGCATACTGGTGCAGCCCAAGGGGGTGTCGGGGCGGCTTTAGCCAACAGCGAGGAAGACCATCCAGAGTGGCATACGTATGACACAGTAAAAGGCAGCGATTATCTTGGCGATCAAGACGCCATCGAGTTTATGTGCCAAGAAGCGATCGACGCAGTAATTGAACTCGAACACATGGGGTTACCATTCTCCAGGACTGAGGATGGCCTCATCGCCCAACGCCCTTTCGGCGGTCACACAAACAATGAGACGGGCAAACCGGTCCGTAGGGCGTGCTACGCAGCTGACCGCACAGGACATATGATCCTGCAGACCCTTTACCAACAATGCATAAAGAACCATGTCAATTTCTACGATGAGTATCACGTCGTTGACCTGCTGGTAGTTGATGGTGTAACCGCTGGGGTAGTCGCAATAGAACTGGCAACTGGTGAGTTCCACACCTTCCATGCGAAGTCCGTAATTTTTGCTACCGGTGGCCATGGACGCATCTGGGAAATTACCTCTAATGCCTATGCCTATACCGGCGATGGAGTTGCGATAACGCTGCGGCGTGGAATCCCAGCAGAAGATATGGAATTTTTCCAATTCCACCCCACAGGCATTTATAAATTAGGAATCCTGATCACAGAAGGGGTGCGTGGGGAAGGGGGCGTCCTGCTTAACGACAAAGGTGAGCGATTCATGGATGAATATGCTCCAACGGTTAGAGATCTTGCATCACGAGATGTGATCAGCAGGGCAATGTTCCTAGAGATGCAAGCTGGGCGTGGAATTAACGGAAAACGGTACATGTACCTGGATGTCCGCCCCGAGACAGTCAACAAATATGCTGCTCGCGATGGGCTCAAGCGGCCAGATGGCTCTCCCTACGTGGTAACCGCCGAAGAGATACTCAGCAAGCTGCCAGATATTGTGGATTTCTGCCGAACTTACCTTGGAGTTGATCCGGTTGTGCAGCCTATGCCTGTCCAACCGACTGCACATTATGCCATGGGCGGCATACCGACCAACATGTATGGGGAGGTCGTAATTGATGAAGAGAATACAATCATGCCTGGACTATATGCGGCGGGTGAGGTTGGCTGTGTTTCCGTTCACGGTGCAAACCGGTTAGGTACCAACTCGCTGCTAGATTTATTAGTTTTTGGGAAATACTCCGGAATCAAAGCTGCCGAGTACGCCAATCAAGCTGACTTCACCCAACTACCCCCCGATCCAACCGAGTTTTCACGAGCCCAGTTCGCAGCATTACGCGAGAATTCTGGTCGGGAGAACGCAGTTGAGATTGCTAACGAGATGAAGACTGTCATGAACGATTACGTCGGTGTATTCCGTACCGAAGATGGT
>JBFENN010000185.1:0-6668 GCA_041551115.1 Anaerolineales bacterium | reverse complement strand
GTTCACCTCCACGTCCACTCCGAATATTCATTGCTTGATGGCTTCAGCAATATTAAAAAGCTAGTAAAGCGTGCGAAGGAGCTGGATATGCCTGCTCTGGCGCTTACCGATCATGGGACGATGTTCGGTGTGATAGAGTTTTATAACGAAGCAGTCAATGTAGGCATCAAGCCCATTATTGGTGTGGAGATGTATTTAGCGGCACGAAGTATGCAGAAGCGCGATCCACAAGGGGACAAGAGATCCACTCACTTACTGCTACTGGCTGAGAATGAAACAGGTTACAAGAACTTACTTCATATTGCCAGTGCCGCTCAATTGGAAGGTTTTTACTATTACCCACGTATCGATCACAGCTATTTGGCCAATCATTCCGAAGGATTGATCTGTACATCGGGTTGTATGTCTGCTGAGGTTCCGCGTTTGATCCGTGCTGGAAATATTGAAGCGGCTCGCAAACGACTTGATTGGTATTTTGAGCTATTTGGTCCAGAGCATTTCTTCCTGGAGCTTCAACAACATGATATCAAGGAACTGGCCAATATTAATAAGGTGTTACTCGACTTGGGGCAGCATTATCAAGCCCAGTATGTGGCTACTAATGATGTGCACTACATTTACAAGGATGATGCACGGCTGCAGGATATTATGCTTGCTATTCAAACTGGCAGCGTGCTGAGCGATCCAAACCGCATGCGCATGGCAGATGATTCATATTATTTACGTACCCCTCAGGAGATGAGTGAGTTATTTGTAGAAATTCCTGAGGCTGTAAGTAATACCCTGCTGATTGCTGAGCGTTGCAATGTCGATCTAGGCTTTAAAGGTTATCACCTGCCTGAATTCGATGTGCCACAGGGGTACACCCCAAAGAGCTATCTTAAGGAGCTGTGCGAGGAGGGATTGCAGAAGCGCTATGGTGAACGGTCTGGAGAGGAAGTCCTGCGCAAACGCCTTTTATATGAATTGGGGGTCATTCATAAAATGGGCTTCGACACATATTTCCTGATTGTGTGGGATTTGTGCCGATACGCTCGCGAACAGGGTATCTGGTACAATGCGCGTGGGTCAGCAGCCAGCTCGATTGTTGCCTATACCTTGGATATTACCCTTGTTGATCCCATCGAACACAGCTTGATCTTTGAACGCTTTTTAAATCCTGGACGGATTTCCATGCCAGATATTGACCTGGATTTTCGTGATGACCGGCGTTCGGAGATGCTTGAATATACAGCACGTAAGTATGGTGATGAGAAGGTTGCTCAGATCATAACCTTTGGTACGCTGGGCGCGCGCGCCGCCATCCGCGATGTGGGCAGAGTCCTGGATATACCACTCAGTGAGGTGGATCGCGTTGCTAAAGCAATTCCCAATATCCCCGGAAAACCAATCTCGATCCATGAAGCCTTGGATCAAGTAACAGAGCTAAAAAATATTTATGATTCAGCCGAATATTTGCATGATCTGATCGATACAGCTGCGGAGATGGAAGGAGTTGTTCGTAACGCTGGTACCCATGCGGCAGGTGTGATCATTACCGATAAGCCTACCATTGAATATCTGCCCTTGCATCGCCCGACCGGTAGTGCTGGCGAGGATATCCCAATAAAGACGGTCACACAATTTGAGATGAATGTCCTTGATATGCTGGGGCTACTCAAAGTGGATTTCCTGGGATTGGCGACACTTGCTATCATGGCGCGCGCTTGTGATCTGATTCAAGCACGTCATGGTATTACTCTCCACCTGGGTAACATACCAACAGATGATCCTGCCACCTATGAACTTCTTGGTAAGGGTGAGACGGCAGGTGTTTTCCAGGTGGAAGGCTCGGGTATGCGTCGCTGGTTGGTGGAAATGAAACCCAAAGAACTCGCAAATGTGATAGCGATGGTGGCACTATTCCGCCCTGGACCGATGGATTTCATCCCCAAATATATCCGCCGTATGCACGGTGAAGAACAAATTGACTACCATCATCCGGCACTACAGCCGATCTTTGAGGAGACTTATGGCTTCCCTGTTTATCAGGAGCAACTAATGTTGGTGGTGATGAACCTGGCAGGGTATACAGCACCAGAGGCAGATGAGTTGCGCAAGGCGGTTTCCAAGAAGGAGAAGGACAAGCTGCTCAAGCATCGCCAAAAATTTATCAAGGGAGCAGTCAAGAATAAGATTCCTGAACATACTGCCAGTGTAATATTCGAGGAATGGGAGGAGTTTGCCCGTTATGGATTCAACAAGGCCCATGCGGCAGATTATGGTGTGATTGCTGTTCAGACCGCCTATCTCAAAGTGCATTATCCGGTTGAGTATATGACTGCAGTTCTCAGCGTCAACCAGAACGACACCGATAAAGTTGCTTTGTACGTTGCTGACTGCCGTCGGTTAGGCATTTCTGTAGAACCACCGGACGTCAATGTGAGCGGTTATGATTTCACCATCGAGGATTGTGACGACGACACGTCTTCTATTCGTTTTGGCTTGGGTGCTGTTAAGAATGTTGGTTTCGGACCTGTGGATATCATCTTGCAAGCTCGAAATCAGGGTAAGTTTATTGATATAAATGATTTTGCACGACGGGTCGATCTTCGGCAGGTGGGCAGGCGGGCGCTTGAGAGCCTGGTGCGTGTTGGCGCCTTGGATCCCTTCGGTACCCGCTCAGCGCTTTTAGCCTCATTGGATCACATCTTATCCATCAGTGCTACATATTTCCGAGCAGCTGATACAGGCCAGATGACGATATTCGATGCGCATACTGGTATCACTGATGAAATTACGCTGCCCAAGATCGACACTCAATTCAGCCAGCGTGAAATCCTTAATTGGGAACGGGATCTAATCGGGCTGTACGTATCTGACCATCCTCTCAGTCCAGTGATGGACGATCTCACAAAAATCGTCACACACTTCTCAGGTCAGCTAGCGGAGACCATTGCAGATGAACGTGTGAGCGTAGCTGGGATGATCACCCGTATTCGCCCACACCAGACCAAAAAAGGAAAGGCGATGGGCTTTGTTACCCTGGAAGATATCCAGGGAACGATCGAACTTGTGGTTTTCCCACGAACCTGGGAGCAGTATGCCTCTGCTATCGATTTTGACAAGATTGTGGTTGTTGATGGCAGAATCGATAATCAAGGTGCAGACGTCAAGATTCTGGTTGACAAGATATCAACTGAATTTAGAAACACCGATCCAATCAGCTCATCACATGTTTGGCAGCAGTCTCGAAATAAAGATCGTCTCGATGGAGCAAATGGTTCTCAGAAAGCTTCTTCTGATGGTTCAAGTACTTTTGATCAAAGTTTTAGTGCTGATCTCACAATGAGTGGTGATGGCCCTCCAGAGCCTGAGGCATTTCATCCGGATTGGGGAATCTATGAAATTGTACCGGATGGATTCGTTGTCGAAGAGGGCAGTACTGACTCAGTCAAGCAAGTGGCGAATGGGGATGGTGAAAAGCACTTACAACCGACTGTTTCCGAAGATGAGGCTGATATGCAGGGTTCCCCATCTAAAAATAATGAGGGTGCACCAGATATATCGGAGAAGAGGGGAGTTGAACCGAATAGCAGACATCTCAGATCTGTGGAAACACCAGCTGTGGCAGAAGCTATCAGTACATCTGGCGAAACAGATGCAGGAATGGTTATCCCCCCGGTACCATATATCCTCTCCCCGCTTGCAGCAACCCCGGGCGAGGATATCCACATGATTACTGTTATCCTGCGTCCGGGTGTTGATAAGTTTCGCGATAACTTGAGGATGCGGCAGGTATATGGAATCTTGATCTCCTATCCCGGAAATGACCGCTTTGCCATGCAGATCTATGAGCAGGGACGTGGTTACCGCATAGAGTTCCCCAACTTTACGACTGGTAATTGTACAGAGCTGATCTCAAGGTTGCGTGCCATCGTTGGCACAGAGAATGTACGTGTTGAACCATTAAAATTCCAGTAGCAAACCAGATTTAAAACAGTGGGTCAGGAATCGCTCGTCATGATGAACAATGGCTTCATCTCAAAGCTCTTATAATACGGACGCAAACGATCTGTGGAGTATTGTCTTTCGACATTCACAATCTTTTTCAAACTACTAATGATCTCGATGGGAACATTATCATAGCGTCCATTCTTCAGCACTACGAGCCTACCATGCAATCCTTTCAATACTAAATCGAGTGCCAGGTTACCATAAGCCATAGGAACTATCGAGTCGATGGCGTCGGGATCACCACCTCGTACAAGATACCCCAAACGTTGGTTAATGGTGTTGACTGCTTTGCCATTATTGTAGTTTGGGGAAAGTTCCTTGATTCTGGCTGAAACCAGGTCACCGATACCGCCAAGCTTGGCGTGTCCATATGCATCGGTAGTGCGATCTTCAAAGATCATCTCACCGCCTTCGAACATGGCTCCCTCGGAAACAAGAACTATCGAGTATTTGCTGGGATTCTTGTTTCGGTCATAGACCAGGAGTTCGGTCAGTCGATTGATATCAAATTTATACTCTGGGATGACACAGCGATTAGCAGCACCAGCCATAGTGGGTAGCATGGCAGTAAAACCCGCATAACGTCCAAACACCTCCAGAACCAGGATGCGTTCATGAGAACCCGCGGACGTACGTAGGTTATTTGTCATTTGTATTGTGCGCGTGACGCATGTGCTGAACCCGATGCAGTAGTCGGTGCCAGGCACATCATTGTCCATCGTCTTTGGAATGGCAATAACCTTAATCCCCTCTTGGAATAGGCGTACTCCGTAGCTGAGTGTGTCATCACCCCCGATTGGGATCAGGTAGTCAACGCCTAAATAATCCAGGTTCTTGACCACTTCTTGTGTCAGGTCATTGCTGTCATCTGTATATGTATCTTTTAGATGAGGAGGGAGGTTTTCCTTTGCAACATGGCTTGGTCTTGTGCGTGAAGTGTGTATGAAAGTACCCCCCGTACGTCCCGCCTTGTTGACAATTTCCTCTGTCAGGATCTGGTAATTATTGCTGTTGTCGGCATCTTTATCGCGGATGATATCGACTGCTCCTCCCCATCCCCGACGGATGCCAATCACCTGGTAACCCTCTCTAATCGCGCGGATGGTAACAGCACGGATCGCTGGGTTTAAACCAGGGACATCACCTCCCCCAGTCAGTATTGCGATCACACCTTTCTTCATGTTAGTCATAGTTCCTCCTTGACATGTTCACAATGGGAGCATTGCAACATGCTACCAAACTTCCCTCTGGGTAGTACTAAAAAATTGTCACTCGTATTCGGAGTGGAATGTTTATATCCAACTGGGCTCCTGATAAGTACCAAAAACTTCGCGCATCACATCAACGATTTCGCCCAACGTAGCGTATGACCGAACAGCATCCAAGATATATGGCATCGTATTTTCTGTTCCTTGACAGGCGATGCGCAAACGATCTAGGGCTTGTCCGCAAGTGCCTTGATCGCGTTCCTGTCGTAATGCTTCCAGGCGATTAACCTGCCGCTTATAACCTTGGGGATCCATCTCCAATAGGGGAACCGTGATTGGTAATTCATCCTGATGAGAATTCACACCTACGATTTTCCTAATATTTCCATCGATCTCGCGTTGGTAGCGATAGGCTGCATCAGAGATCTCACTCTGGAAAAAACCTTTCTCAATTGCTGGCAATACACCACCCAGCTCATCTATGCGCCGGAAGTAATCATAAGCCTGTGCTTCGATTCGGTTGGTCAGGGACTCGACAAAGAATGAACCAGCCAGTGGGTCGACAGTATTGGCAACGCCGGATTCTTCGGCAATGATCTGCTGGGTGCGCAAGGCAATGGTGACCGCATGTTCGGATGGCAGTGCAAGTGCTTCGTCCAGGCTATTTGTATGCAGCGATTGTGTTCCACCAAGAACCGCAGCCAATGCCTGTATAGCCACCCGAACCACATTATTCTCAGGCTGTTGAGCTGTCAGTGAGACACCGGCAGTTTGGGTATGGAAGCGCATCAACCAGGAGCGTGGATTTTTTGCTCCAAAAGTCTGGCGCATTTCACGTGCCCAGATTCTGCGCGCAGCACGGTATTTTGATATTTCCTCGAAGAAGTCATTGTGGGCATTGAAAAAGAACGACAGTCGAGGTGCAAAATCATCGATATTCAGACCTCGTGCCAGAGACCAGCGTACATATTCCATTCCATCTACCAGAGTAAATGCCAGTTCTTGTGCTGCTGTAGATCCCGCTTCGCGAATATGATAACCTGAAATACTGATCGGATTCCACTGCGGAACCGATTCTTTACCGTATTCTATCGTGTCGATTACTAGACGCATAGATGGCTCAGGGGGGAATATATATTCTTTCTGTGCGATGTATTCTTTTAGAATATCGTTTTGGGTTGTACCGCGCAATTGGCTTGCCTGCACTCCTTGTTTCTCTGCTGCTGCTATGTACATTGCCCATATGATCGCTGCTGGAGAGTTGATCGTCATGCTGGTTGAGACCTGATCCATTGGGATATCCTGCATAAGGATTTCCATATCCTTAAGTGAGGATACTGCTACGCCACACTTACCAAATTCTCCAAGTGCTTCATGATCATCTGTGTCATAGCCCATTAGCGTTGGCAGATCATAGGCAATGGACAACCCAGTTTGTCCTTGCTCGAGTAAGTATTTGAAGCG
>JBFENN010000184.1:0-6697 GCA_041551115.1 Anaerolineales bacterium | reverse complement strand
CGAGCGCCATTCGAGAAGCAATTTATGATGGCCCGTATGACATCAACGGATTTGAAATGGCACCGGTTTTGCTGGAACGTGAGCCGAGCATCGCCACAGGGGATGTGCTCGTTGAACCTGTACTCGTAGAACCTGGCGATATTCTAGTTGATGCAATTGGAGAACTTGTCCAATTATCTGATGGGGTGCTCTATTTCCCAACTGGTTGTTCCGCACCGGGATGTGCACTTTCCTATCAGGGAGAAGAAGAGGTGCAAATTGATCAGCTCGTGGTTCGATTTTCCCTGCTTCCGGATGTACTCTGGTCGGATGGGACACCACTTACGGCTGAGGATTCCGTCTTCTCGTATAAAATTGCTAGGGAGCTGTTTCCAGCTGCCCGAGCTGAACTGATCCGCTTTACAGATACATACCAGGCGCTCGACGCCCATACAACCGAGTGGCGCGGGATTCCAGGGTACATGGATCCCACCTATGCAACCAATTTCTTCTCTCCTATACCGCAGCACGTACTGGCTGGTATATCTGCTGCAGACTTGTTGACCTCAGACGTAGCAATCCGCAACCCAATGGGTTGGGGACCATATGTGTTGGAGCAGTGGGTAGCCGGCGACCATATTACACTCAAGAAAAATATGAATTACTTCAGGGCTGAAGAGGGGCTGCCCCATTTTGACACTCTGGTGTTCAGGTTTATCAATAATACTGATGAAGCGTTGCAGGCATTACTGATCGGCGAATGTGATTTTGTGGATGAGACTGTACAGTTGGAATCAAAATCAGCCGAGTTGCGTGACCTGCAGGCGGACGAGCGGATCAAAGTCGCGTACGAAAGCGGCACCTCATGGCAGCATCTTGATTTTGGTATTCTCCCAGCAGATACGGAGAAGGTGAGTTTATTTCAGGACAAAAAGCTGCGCCAGACAATTGCGATGTGTATCGACCGAGAGAGCCTGCTCGTCCAGCTAGAGCTCGACCAGTCTTTGCTCCTAGAGACCTATACCCCACCGAATCACCCACTCTTCAACCCGCAGGCTGTTCTACCAGCTTATGACCCGGAAGAGGCTGGGAGAATCCTTGATGAACTAGGCTGGATAGACCAAGACAACGACCAGGTTTCGCCACGTGAAGCACGAGGAGTATTGAATATCCCCGATGGCACACCATTTGAGGCTGCATTCTTGGCTAGTTTTGGCGCTCAGCGTGAACTGACTGCTGAATTTATTTCCACTGCATTGGCGGAGTGCGGAATTAAATTGGATGTTCATTTCGGCGATTATCAGGAAATATTCGCGCCCGGACCAGAGGGACCGGTATTCGGCCGCCGATTTGACCTGGCTCAATTCGGCTGGGTGACAGCACTTGAGCCCCCATGCTTCTTATATACAAGTGAGGAAATACCAGGCCCTTATCCAGAGCACCCAAAAGGGTGGGGTGGTGCAAATGCTGTGGGCTTTTCTAGTCTTGAATTCGACCAAGCATGCTCAACAGCCCAACGGAGTTTGCCGGATTATTCCGAGTACCAGGCAGCGCATGCGCGCGCCCAAGCTCTATTCGCTGATGAAATCCCAGTGATCCCTCTCTATACGCAGATCAAACTAGCTGCGATGCGTACCGATATGTGCGGTGTGCTACTGGACCCGTCCGCAAGATCCTCGCTCTGGAACATTGAAGAATTTGCTTATGGTGATACCTGCAGCGATTGAGATGCAGTTATAATAGCTGTCATCATTCCGGTGTATATCAATACCATAATCGTTCACAGTGAGGTTATCATTGTCTGATTACGCAAACCAACCGTTACTTGAAGTCAAGAATCTGCAGACCTACTTCTACACTGAAGATGGTGTGGTGAAGGCTGTTGATGGCGTGGATTTCTATGTCAATCCAGGTGAGGTATTAGGGTTAGTCGGTGAGTCCGGATGCGGGAAAAGTGTTACATCACTTTCTATCATGCGGCTGATTGATGACCCGGGCAAGATTATCGCTGGGGAAATTATTTTTGATGGGCAGAACTTATTAAAATTGTCTGATAAAGAGATGATCCAAATGCGCGGCAATCGTCTCTCGATGATTTTCCAACAGCCGCAAACCAGCCTAAACCCAGTATTCAAAATCGGCGACCAGATCGCGGAAGTCCTGCATGTGCATGAAAATTTGAGCAAGGATGAAGCCTGGGAGAGATCGGTGGAACTTCTGCGGTTGGTTGGCATAGCTGATCCAGCAAGTAAGGCGCACGCTTACCCACACGAGATTTCAGGAGGCCAAGCCCAACGAGTAATGATCGCGATGGCCTTAGCATTGCAACCCCAGCTGCTACTCGCGGATGAGCCGACTACCGCATTGGATGTCACGATCCAGGCTCAAATCCTAGACTTAATGCGTGATTTGGAGACCAAACTCAACACTGCGGTTATCTTGATTACCCACGATCTGGGCATAATCGCGGAAATGGCAGACCGGGTCGCAGTGATGTATGCGGGAAGAATCGTTGAAGAGACCGATGTAAGAAAGCTTTTTGCCGATCCCAAACACCCTTACACCCAAGGGTTGTTAGCATCCATACCAGTCCTTGGCCAATTGAAAGAAGAACTAGATGTCATTCCAGGGTCAGTCCCCAACTTGGTCAACCTACCACCCGGGTGCCGGTTTGCCCCACGCTGCCGGGCGCGTGTGGAATATGAACTCGAAATCTGCACAGAAATTGAACCAGACCTGCTGACAGAATCCAGCGAACATGAAGTCCGCTGCTGGCTTTATCAGGATTACCAGTCGAATGGATTCAGAGCTCCGCTGCATGCAGAAGCAGTGGGCGCTTAGGTGATAAACTTTTAGCCTAGCAGGAGCGGACTGGATATATCTCCACCTTTCCCAATGCTAGTGGCTGCTTAGATAGTGTAAGTTGTTGTCAAACTACCAACACAATATAAGATAAGAAGCAGCTACCTGACAGAACAAAAATCCATTTTCAGAGGCAGTGCATGGCAGAACAAGCTATCGGTGAGCAGAGTAGGGCGATTGAAACGCCACAAGACTTAATTGTTGTAAATGATCTGGTAAAGTATTTCCCGGTGCGGGGCGGTTTACTCCAGCGGATTGTCGCTTGGGTCCAGGCGGTTGAAGGAGTTAGTTTCTCGATCCGCGAAGGGGAAACCGTTGGACTGGTCGGTGAGTCCGGGTGTGGGAAAACAACTGTGGGGCGGACTATGCTGCGGCTGACCGAGCCGACCGGTGGACAGGTCTATTATGATGGCGTGGACGTCTTTTCTCTGCGAGGGAAAGCACTTAAAGATATGCGGCGGAATATGCAGATCATTTTCCAGGATCCATATGCTTCATTAGATCCGCGCACTCCTATTGGGGAATCTGTTGCAGAAGGGTTGAAAATCCACAATATTGGGGACTCCAAGGAGCGTTTTGACATTGTTCTCGCCATGCTGCGTAAAGTTGGCTTGGAGGATTATCACGCTAAACGTTATCCGCATGAGTTTTCTGGTGGCCAGCGGCAGCGCATTGGAATTGCCCGAGCGCTCGCGCTGCAGCCGAAATTTATCATCGCTGATGAACCCGTCTCAGCTCTCGATGTATCGATTCAATCGCAAGTCTTGAATATTCTGAATGAACTGCAGGGCGAATTTGGCCTTACCTATCTGTTCATTGCTCACAATTTGAGCGTTGTCGAACACATTTCTAACCGTGTGGCGGTAATGTACTTGGGGAAAATAGTAGAAATGTCGGAACGCACAGAACTTTTCCGCAACCCGCTGCACCCGTATACTCAAGCTTTAATGTCAGCAATACCAGTACCTGATCCAACGCTAAAGCGTGAGCGTATTATCCTGCAGGGAGACGTACCATCTCCGCTCAACCCACCGAGCGGCTGTCGATTCCACCCACGGTGTCCGGTGGCGATCGATCACTGTTCACGTTTTGAGCCAACTTTCCGCGAGGTCAGCCCTGACCATTGGACAGCTTGCTGGCGCATTGAATAATCTTCACATAACAAATTCATTAGGCCCGATTCTGCAATCGAAATTGCAGCATTCCCTGTGATACAATCGAAATAGCATGTCCGCCTATACGGTACTGGTTGTTGATGATCAGCACGATTCCAGGCATGTGCTGCGATCTGGTTTAGAGACACTTGGTGAGTCGCTCCAGGTGATCGATTTGCCTTCAGGGGAAGAGGCATTACTAGTATCTGCGCGCCAGAAGATAGATCTATTGGTTTCTGATATCCATCTGGTCGGGATGACGGGCTTGGAGTTCATGGAAGTCACAAAGAAGCGAAACCCTGACCAGAAAGTGATCCTGGTGACCGGGTTAACAGATCCAAAAATACGAGCCCAAGTCGCAAAAGCTGGTGCGAACGCTTTCTTTTATAAACCGATCAATATGGCTGACTTCTTGGATGCCGTTGAACGCATCCTGGGGATGGTCCAGACAAGCCTGCCAGTGCCAGTATTTGAAGACGAGCTTGCTCACGAGACACAGCGAAGTTGTGGGACGATATTGAGCGAGATGCGCGAGAAATTCAAAGCACAATCCACGGTTGTGTTTGACCATCAGGGGCAAATCCTTGCCCGCTCAGGAGATATACTTGATCGCGATAAAGAAGCTGCACTGTTGCCAGTCCTGGCAAGGGCTTTTAAAGCCGCTACTGAAGCCGGAGAAATTGTTGGTCAAACACCCACAGCCGATCTTCATTGGCTTCCAGGAAAAAAAGTTGAACTTTATTGGACGCACGTCAGTCAGACCGCTGGTCTCCTGATCGTCACTCCGTCCTGGCGTGACGAAAACGAACGTCTGCAAATACTACGCCTGATGCCGGGATATGCGCGCGAGTTAGGTATATTCTCTGATGAGACTGATGAAACCCTCTTCGAATGCGTAGAGACGAGACAAGATGATGCAGTATCGCTCCCAGAGATCGAGGGTGACAAGAGCGAACTAACCGAGCTTCTCGACCAGGTGTTTGCCTCTGTTATATCTACCGGAGATGCAGACCAGTTTTGGGAAACCGTAGTTGATCAAGACGGGCAGGAAGCTTCACCTAGTGAAGGTTCTTTCAGCTATGAACAGGCAAAGCAGATGGGCTTGACACCAGGTAGTAGAGGGAAATAACCTGTAGATAAAGGGCGTACTGATATCAATCCAATGTCAGTCTGACTGACTGCGTGCAAAGCTTGCCAGTGCATCAAGGCTTATGATAAAATGTTATCCGCTCGCTAAAACGAGTGGTAATGTTGGGGCGTTGTGTAATGGTAGCACAGCGGACTTTGAATCCGTATGTCCTGGTTCGATCCCGGGCGCCCCAGTTTGAATTCTCTTTATGGATATTCAGTGGTAGACGAAGACCCTAGCTTAGGCAGCAAAACGCTTCTAAATAACAGCGAGTTCTGTATTGCCGCTTGGCATTACAGGTATTCGTTGTTTTTTTATTAACCACCACGCGTTGATTCTAATTGAGATGTATATCAAAGAGGTGATAGGATGAGGACTGCTGCTGTTATCCTTGCTGCAGGGCAGAGCACCCGCATGTGCTCCAAAAGCCCCAAAGTTTTACATCCGTTGATGGGACGCCCTTTAATATCCTACTCACTTGAATCAGCTACCCAGGCTACCGGATCAAAACCAGTGCTAGTAATCGGCCATGGTGGTGAGCAAGTACGCCAGGTAGTTGGCGATACTGCGCAATACGTCGTCCAAGAACCTCAATTGGGGACTGGACATGCGGTCCAGCGAGCTGAAGGATTGCTCAAGAACAACACGGATATCGTCCTCGTGACCTATGCCGATATGCCGTTGATCAAGAGTACGACTTTCCAACAGTTGATCGCTCTCCAACAAGATAACTCAGGTCCAATCTCCATGATGACCGTTCATGCTGAGGATCCACGTGGATTTGGGCGGGTCATCAGAACAGAGGCTGGCAGGATTACATCGATTGTCGAGGAGGCAGATGCTTCTGTTGAACAGTTGCGGGTAAAGGAATTAAATGTCGGGGTATATTGCTTCCAAGCAGCTTGGTTGTGGGAGGCATTAAAACGAATCCCACTTTCAGCGAAGGGCGAGTATTATCTAACCGATCTCGTCAAAATTGCCGTCGATGAAAACTTGACTGTCGAATCATACACACCTGATGACCCGAACGAAGCTATTGGTATCAACACTCGCGTACATCTTGCTGAAGTCAATGCCCTTTTAAAAGCTGAAATCAACCAGCAATTAATGCTTTCGGGGGTGACGATTGTGGATCCAGCCACGACCTTTGTCGATCAAGGGATTGAAATCGGTCAAGATACAATCATCTGGCCTAACACATATATCCAAGGGAACAGCAGGATTGGTGAGAGCAGTGTTATTGGCCCAGATGCATTCATACAAGACACATCAATTGGTGATCGCTGCAAAGTTTGGTACGCAGTACTTGAAGGGGCACTGT
The DNA here is from genome assembly GCA_041551115.1 of Anaerolineales bacterium. Classification (GTDB taxonomy): domain Bacteria; phylum Chloroflexota; class Anaerolineae; order Anaerolineales; family UBA4823; genus DAOVXM01. The sequence continues at coordinate 252 of JBFENN010000184.1, read as the reverse complement.
TAGAGGATGAGGTTGAGCTTGGACCTTTTGGTCACCTACGCCGTGGCGCCCATCTTGCCCGTGGTGTTCACATGGGGAATTTTGGCGAAGTGAAGAATACTTACCTTGGACCTGGAACGAAAATGGGCCATTTCTCTTATATTGGTGATACGACAACCGGGGCCGAAGTCAATATCGGAGCTGGAACAATTACCTGCAATTATGATGGTGAACAGAAGCATCCAACCGAAATCGGTGCGGGTGCATTCATTG
>JBFENN010000183.1:0-6707 GCA_041551115.1 Anaerolineales bacterium | reverse complement strand
CGCGGGGTGATTGATAAAAAGCTCCACAAAGAGGGTGTTGAATTGGTCCTGGCGCCGGATACTACACCGCAGATCATCCTCGATCAATTGCGGGAGCTCGGGTTTTCCATCACCCGCTTTGAAGTCACAACACCATCCCTGCACAATATTTTTCTACGTTTGGTCGGAGGAATTCATGAATAAAACCTGTTTGATATTCAAACATGAATTTCTGCATAAAATCAAGTCGGTCGGCTTTATCACGCTGACCCTGATCGTACCGGTAGCAGCCCTAGTGGGCATTGGCATCTTCAAACTTGTAGCGACAATAACCGCATCTGAAGCAGAAACTACCGCCGTCATCGGATATGTGGACGAAGTCGGTATGTTTGATGACCTAAACGATCAGGGAATAATCAAACTGGCTCCTTATGCATCCAAAGAGGCTGCCAACCGTGCTCTGGATAGTGAGGATATTCGGGAGTATTTCATCATTCCGCCGGATTACACATCCTCCGGGATCATCCAACGATTCACGCTGGAGAAAGAGGCCAATACCCCTCCGACAACTGTCTGGGCGATAAAAAGCTTCCTTACTGGGAACCTGCTGAAAGATAAGGTGCCCCCGGACTTAGTCGCTGTGATTGTCTCGCCATTGAACCTGCAAGTAACCCGTATTACAGCAGAAGGAGATGTAGCTCTTGAACAAAGTAATCTTGCCAATATCATTGTGCCAGGTGTTTTCGCCATGCTGCTGAGTTTTGCCCTCATGATTGGCACAATATCCTTGATCACTGGATTGGGAGAGGAAAAGGAAAGTCGATTGATCGAAGTACTATTTTCCTCGGTTTCCATTCGACAATTGCTTATTGGTAAAGTATTGGCACTGGGTTTGGCTGGATTGCTGCAAGTACTGGTATGGTTGATCTCAATACCGTTATTATTAAGCCTGGCCTCATCCACTTTCGGTGGATTGCTGAGTCAAATTCAGATACCTGCCAACTTTCTCCTCCTGGGAACTGTTTACTTCATCTTAGGCTACATGCTTTTTGCAGTCATCTCCATCGGTATCGGTGCAGTCAGTCCCAATGCTCAGGAAGGAAGCCAGTTATCTATGTTCTTCACTCTTGCGACATTTATACCGCTCTGGTTTGTCGGATTGCTGGCAAACTACCCGCATCATCCCATTTGGGTAGTGTTGACGATTTTCCCCATCACCGCACCCATTCAGACCATGTTGAGGTTGGGCGTATCGAATATCCCTTTATGGCAAATTATGACCAGCATTGGGGTATTAACGCTGTCCGTTATGTTGGGCTTATACATCTCGATTAAGATTTTCAGGGCATATATGTTGATGTATGGAAAAAGACCGGGTATCGCAGAAATTATGTATAGTATGAAAAACGCCTGAGTCCTTGCTCGATATCTTAACTTCCAAATCCACAGGGAGGCATCCTGTACAGTTTGTACCTGATAACCAAGCCTGGGAACTACATATTAAGAAATATAGTTATCCATGTATAAATGGTATTGAAGTAGGAATTGCATAACTGGTGCAAAAATAATAGGCGGGGAAACCGAATTCTCAATAGATCGAGGCTATGCCCAATCGTAAGCGGAGGGATTTAGGACATGATGCAATACGACGAATCAACCTACGGCGATCGGATTGCCAATACGTATGACAAGTTTTACTCGGAATACGACCCGGCTTTGATAGAACTGCTTTTCGAACTCGCCGGAAACGGACCAGTACTGGAACTTGGCATCGGAACAGGTCGTATCGCCTTACCTTTGCAGAAGAAGGGTGTCATCGTACAGGGCATTGATGCATCCCCAGCGATGATCCAAAAACTGAGGTCCAAACCACAAGGCGACAAGATCGAGGTCCTAACTGGCTCATTCGCTCAATTCAGTCTTGATGAACGTTTCCAGCTCGTCTACGTGGTTTTTAACACTTTTTTTGGTCTCTTGACCCAAACCGATCAGGTCCAATGTTTCAGGAGTGTCTCTGACCATCTTCTCCCTGATGGGCTGTTCCTGATCGAAGCATTTGTGCCAGATCTATCCCGCTTCATCGATCATCAGACTGTACGAGCGGTCAACCAGAGTGAAGATGTTGTCCAGTTTGATGTGTCTCAAGTAGACCCAGTTTCTCAACAAGTTACCAGCCAGCACATCTCGCTTTCAAATGCAGGTAATGAAATGTATCCCGTCAAGCTACGTTATGCTTGGCCATCTGAACTAGATCTCATGGCTCAGCTTGCAGGACTTTCTCTTAATCATCGCTGGGGATCGTGGTACAAGGAGGAATTTACGAAGCACAGTACCAAGCACATTTCCGTTTATGGATGCGTTAAGTAGGAGCAGTAGGCACCCATAATACACTTTTGATGAACAATTCGCTGAACACGAAACGCCTTTACTTACATCGCGGGATCGCGGTCAGCTATACGATTGGCGCTACATTTTTACGCCAAACACCAAATTAATCTGAGTGAGCATTCATGAGCAGGATGAGCACGATGCAAGAAGAATTGCCCTTATCCTGGGGTAAGGCACTGTTGGCGGTCATCCCGGGTTAAGTAGCAACTGCGGGCATCCACTGCGCCAATTATCTAATCGTTTGGCGCCTAATTGTGACATAAATACTGTAAACTCATAACGAGCTGCCTAAAGTGGAGGTGAATGATGTTCAACTGGGGTGAGCTGGACAGATATGACCGTCTATTTGTTGCATGGGCGTTCATTTTCCAAATCGTGCTCATCATACATTTTGCTCTGCGGAGACCCTTTTTCGATATCTATACGCAAAATTATGGCTGGTTTGTTTACGCACTGTGCATCCCTGCTGTCGTCATCAGCATAATCCTCTGGCGCGGTGGAAGTCATTGGACGTTCTGGCTGGGAGGCTTCCTTTTCCTAATCTATGCTGTGTACGGTTATTGGGTAGATTATGTGCTGCAAATTCCCTGGCGAAACCCGCTCCAATTATCGATCTTATTCCCGTATGTATTCTTATACCTGGCAACCGTTATGTTTTACTGGTGGCCGCTATGGCGGCTCAGCCGCCCGCTGTGGGTTGTATACACCCTATTGTTTATCATCGCTACCATTTTGAACACTACTTCCCACTGAACATCACCTTGCTAGCCAGCTACCATAACGCTTACTACTTTCACCGCGCGAGCAGTAGCTCAGCTATTGATAGTTAGCAGGTTATCGGACTAGTCGAGTCGGTTAAGTTGGACATCACGCGGTAGGCTAAAAATTTTGATTGATCGCTAAATGATACAAAGGCTGTTTCCCTCAAGGAGGAACCCACATTGAAGCTGCTAGATATCATCCGCAGACAGGCTGTACCCCAACCATGGGCTGAGGGCGAAAAGATTCCGTGGAATGACCATGACTTCAGCCGGCGAATGCTAACCGAACATTTGTCACAAGCGCATGATGCTGCCAGTCGCCGTACTCAGATCATTGACAAGCATGTCACGTGGATCCACAATCAAGTCCTGTATGGGGAACCAACGCGGATTCTTGACTTGGGCTGCGGACCCGGATTGTACATGAACCGGTTGGCAAGTCTTGGCCATAGTTGTGTAGGGATTGACTTCTCCCCGGCATCCATCACTCATGCCAGAGAGCAAGCTGAAGAAGCTGATCTCGATTGTACGTATATCCAACAAGATATCCGGTCGGCGGAGTATGGCAACGAATATGGTCTTGTGATGTCGATCTTCGGTGAGTTCAATGTTTTCCGTCCAGGCGACGTGCGAGATATTCTTAAGAAAATTTGGCCAGCGTTGGTGCCCAAAGGATTTCTTCTGCTTGAACCACACACATTTGATGCAGTCGTAAGGCTAGGGGAGGCACCCCCTTCGTGGTACTCAGCTGAGCAAGGGCTATTTTCGGGCGAGCCGCACCTGTTTCTGCAAGAGAATTTCTGGGATCGTGAAGAAAATGTCGCAATTCAGCGCTACTATATCATCGCTGCTGCAACGGGTGATGTGGAGCACCATTCATCAAGTACTAAGGCGTATACCAATAAAGAATATCAATCACTATTGGCAGAATGTGGGTTTGGTGAGGTTGTGTTTTACCCATCATTAGGTGGGCATGCAAGTAGCCCCGAGGACAATTTGATCGCTATCCTTTCACGGAAGGGAACGCCGAGCGGATGATCGGCATGCATCCTGCTGACTCCATGCGGCAGACGGAGGCCCGGGTAAAAAGGTCCTTTCCCCGCTCCCAATAGCAGACAGTCAAATCAACAACCGCAAGGCTTGTGATACATATTGCACCCAAAGTAGCATGGTTCTCCATGATCGGAAATGTAGTAGGGTCAAGGAGTCGACTGAGGCTGAACCAAACGCCAGCAATGACCGTACCCTTAATATGCTAACGTGCTTCGGCTACTAGCTATGTCATCCAGGGTAAGCGAAATACTAGAAGTTGAACGCAGCATTGGGCGATACAATAAGATCCAATATAAGGGGAATAATCATGGATAAATCTTTAGCAAAGTCGACAATTCTGGTCCTGGTCATCCTCCTCCTCAACGCCTGCGGGAGACCAGCTGCACCCATCATCACGGCTTTATCCATAACTCCCCGCAGCACGCCTGCCCCACCAACGCAGCCTGCCAGTAAGCAGGCGCCGACGAGCACACCGTCTCTAGGCTTTATCACCAGTACAACAGTAAACCAACTGGAAATTATTGCCACGCTTACCGGGCATAGTAATAGGGTGATATCGTTGGCTTTTTCAGCCGACGGTGTGCACTTAGCGTCATCCAGTAGGGATAATACGATCAAGTTATGGGATGTACAAACAGGGCAAGAGCTGCATGACTTCCCCATGAAAGAAGTGAGTTTAAATGGCATTGCCTTTTCGCCCGATGAGAGCATACTCGCCTCACCGGACACAATTTGGGACATCGCTAGCCTGGAGGTGTTTCACACGCTTGAAAAGGGCAGGCAAGTACCTGGTCAGGTGGCATTCTCCCCAGACGGCTCCATTTTTGCGGTTGCCCTCGCAATTCGTGGGATCAAATTGTGGGATGTCGCCAGCGGACAGACGCTGCTCACTTTTGACAAGCAGCCTGACAATGACGCATTCAGCATCGTGTTTTCACCCGATGGCTCGCAGATCGCTACCAGCGGGCATGAAGGCAAGGTACGGTTGTGGGATATCGAGACAGGGCAACTGACGGGCATACTCGATCACGGCAATACGAGTGATGTTCATGATCTAGCCTACGCACCCGACGGAAAGATGCTGGCTTCAGGCGCTACCGATTATACGGTACGGTTATGGAATGTCGCCAGTGGAGAAGTGATACACACACTACGACATGGCGACGGTTTGTACAGCATCGCCATTTCACCTGATGGCACACTCCTGGCTTCAGCCGGTGTTGAAAGTACGGTCCGGTTATGGGACATCGCCAGCGGAGAATTGCTCCGCACGCTCAGGCACGCTGACGAACTTATGGCAGTGACCTTCTCGCCAGATGGTAAATTGCTGGCTGCCGGTGGCTATGACAATGTGATTTACCTGTGGGGGATACCTGAGGAATGATGAGACAATAACCCATGAGAACAAAACGTATCATCTTGCCCACATTCCTGCTTGCCTACACTCTCATTCAGTGTACTCCTATTGGTGCATCGGTAGACAAACTGGTTGCTGGAGATACCATGCAGAGACAGACAGACGGGATGATGATGGTCTTCGTCCCAGCCGGGGAGTTCACCATGGGGATCGATTACTTGGGCGTACGCAGCGCGCTTGCGTTCTGCAAGCAGTATGTCCTAACGCCAGGTCCGGGCTGGTGCGTGGGGCCATCGTTCGCAGATGAAATGCCTGCTCACCTTGTGACGCTGGATGCTTTCTGGATAGATCGCACCGAGGTCACGAACCAGCAGTACGAAGCTTGTGTCAACGCTCAAGCCTGCTCACCGCCTGCTGAGAGCGGATCTTTCACCCGCGAGTCTTACTTTGGCGATTCCTTGTACGCCGAATTCCCCGTCATCTGGGTGACGCACGAACAGGCAGCGGTGTACTGTTCGTGGGCAGGTGCCCGGCTTCCTACGGAGGCGGAGTGGGAATATGTCGCCCGCGGTCCAGAAAATCGGACTTTCCCCTGGGGGGAAGCCTTTGAACCAGCTTTTGCCAACTACTGTGACGCCTCCTGCGCCGCCGGCATGAGCGACCCGTCGTTCGAGGATGGCTACCCGGAAACGGCACCTGTGGGAAGTTTTCCTGCAGGCGTGAGCTGGTGCGGTGCCTTGGACATGGCCGGAAATGTGCGCGAATGGGTTGCCGATTGGTTCACCTACTACTCCGCTGAACCACAGTTCAACCCGGTTGGACCGAGCGAAGGCGAGACTCATTCCCCCAGAGGTGGCTGCTGGTTGGATACACCCGAGAAACTGCGCGGCAGCCATCGCGGTCAGGCCACCCCCGACTACTCGCGTCATAAGGTCGGTTTTCGCTGCGCCATGGACCTGGATCAAGCATTGTATTGATATTATCATTCCCCCGACATCCTTTACATCTGCAAGAAGCAGCCATACAGGAACTGGCTCAGCCGATTTACGGATATTATTAGCCACCTTGTGAATGTAATTAATCAAATACTAGTTGTACCAGTTGCACTGAGTGGTATAAAATTAAAAGAGAGGTATTGATCATATACCATGTCAACCGATCGCTTATGG
>JBFENN010000182.1:0-6741 GCA_041551115.1 Anaerolineales bacterium | reverse complement strand
ATCTCCCTTTCAGGCAAAGTCACAATTGATTTCAGCATTGTCTCAACCTTGTTGAGCAGACGAAACCGATCTAGCAAAGACTAGGTATCCCGTATGCGCGACCATTCTGTCAGTCGGCCTCAGACGCTGATAGAGGGGCTTGTAGTGGCGGAGAAGTATTTCAACGATGTCAATGAATGAAAATTGATAATTGTGCAATGCAGGGAGCAATCGTTCAAGCTGATTAACGGTCGGTACGATGGCGCCGAAATGCCCTCCTGGTTTTAACGCCGAGCGAACTTGTCCGATGTAATCATAAGGGTTTGGCAGGTCAAGGAAGACAGCATCGACATATTCTTCGTTAAAGCCCTCGGCAATATCCCGTAACCTGAACTGGACGTTGCCAGATAGGTCCAGTCTATCAATATTCTTTTTGGCGAGGTTCTGCATGTCCTGCCTGGTTTCGTATGAGTAAACACAACCCTGGTCACCAACCATCCAAGCGAGAGCAGTTGTAAAAGCGCCTGAACCTGTCCCTGCTTCGATCACCTTTTTCCCGGGGCCTATGCTCAAATTCACTAGGATATAGCCGATATCTTTAGGGTATATGATCTGGGAATTGCGGCGGGTTTCTTGGATCAATTCAGATAGGGAAGGCTGCAGCAAGTAAAATGACCGTCCTTGATGGCTGAGGATTTCCGTTCCCCAAGGTTGTCCAATGATATCGTCGAATTTCAGCACCCCGCGGTGTGTCTGCAGTTCACCACCAGGATATAACCGCACGAAGAAAACTTTATTTGAAGGACTCACGAGTTGAACTAGATCGCCTTGTTGGGCGGTTGGGTTGTCGGATAACATAATACACACTTCCTAATCTGTTGGAGTTTGTGCAGCAGGTATTATATCAGCGGTTAATCAACCTTCTGACAAAAGGCGAAGTTGGTATGTACAGTTGTTTGTAGAACAGCAGAGGAGTATGGTTTGGGTGCTGTTCCCCCGAGAAAGTAACGGGCTGCTATGACTGTTTCACATCTATCTTACCCAACCAGTAGCCTGCGAGCAAGAATATGAAACTGGTGAGAGTTGCGAGACCGAGGTTCAGCGCACCCATTGTAAAGAAAGAGAACCCGATTTGGTCGCCGATAAAGTTGCCCAACCAAAACCCCGCCCAACTTAGAATCAGGTAAAGTAGAAAACGTCCTGCTCCACCACCGCGCCAGACATGAAACGCGGTACCGTATAACGTTGATAACAAAAATCCGAAGAGTAACGTTGGAATGGTCATCTACAGCTATTTTAATTCAAAATGCCTCGTCTTGGAAAGGTTGGATTATGCCTCCACCCAAGCATAAGTCCTCATCATACATTACTGCCGCTTGTCCGGGGGTAATATCTCTAATCTGATTATCAAATTTGACTGTTACTTCTCCATTCTCAAGTGGGGCGACCATGGCGCGTTGTTCTGCTGCTGTGTAGCGTGTCTTGACATTCGCCCTAAACGGATAGTCAGGTCCGCTGCCATCGATCCAATTAATCTCTGCAACCGACATTTCTTGCCTGCCTAAATCCTGCTCACCCCCCACAATGAGTGTATTGGTTTGAATGTCTTTCCGGAAAACGTAAAGTGGGTATGGGGATGATAATCCAAGTCCTTTCCGTTGTCCAATCGTATAGAAAGCAAGCCCACGGTGCTCACCGAGGATATGACCATCTATAGATTGAATAGGTCCTGGTTTATCGGCCGAGGGAGAAATTCGGAGCAGGAAATCGCGGTAATTGTCACCAGCAAGAAAACACAAATCTTGGCTGTCTGACCTGCTGGCAGAGGGGATGTTCAGCGCATGGGCAAAGGCTCGTACTTCTACCTTAGTATAATCTCCTAACGGGAAGATCGTTTTCCGCAGTTGTTCCTGCTTGAGTGCATGCAGGACATAGGATTGATCTTTATGCAGATCGATTGCTTTCTTTAATTGTATGGATCCATCAGAAGTAGTCGCCAGGCGGGCATAATGCCCAGTTGCTAGCCCATCTGCCCCTAAACTCAAAGCGTGGTCCAGTAGATATCCCCATCGGATTTGACGGTTGCAGATGAGGCACGGATTTGGTGTTAAACCAGATATATAGCCGCGCATAAAATCTTCTACCACTGTATCATGGAATGCAGCTTGAGCATCTACAGCGTAAAATGGGATTCCAAGTTGTCCTGCCACTCTGCGGGCAAGCGCCATTGCATCTGGAGAACAGCAGCGATTGGAATCGGAGGTGCCGGGTTCGCTCCATAGGCGTAGCATCATCCCGATCACGTCATAGCCTGCTTCCACTAACAACGCAGCAGCAACCGAGCTGTCAACACCCCCACTCATCGCAATCACAACTCTTTTCATACTTAATTTCTCGGATGATCGTCTGTAAGAATAATGAATCTCCGTCAATCACGAACGCGAAGTAAGCTGTCGATTCCGGATGATTACCCCAGGGAGAGCAGCTAAAAACGCATCAACATCCTGCTGGGTAGATTGCGTGCCTAGCGTAACGCGCAGTGATCCAAGCGCCATTTCCCGATTATAACCTAATGCCGTGAGAACTGCAGATGGTTCTGGATCGCCAGTTTTGCATGCGGATCCGGAGGAACAGGCGTAACCCTCCACATCGAGAGCTGCTATAAGTGCATTCCCATCTACACCTCTGAAGACGAAAGAGGCATGGTTAGGCATGCGCTGGTCTGGATGCCCGGTTAACTCGGCTTCTGGTATTGTGCTGACCACTCGTTCGATGATTTGATCGCGAAGCGGCAGCACATGTCGGTACTGGTTTTCCTTTTCCTGATGTACTAGTTGCATGGCTTCAGCGAGCCCGACGATATATGGGATATTGGAAGTCCCCGCGCGCATTCCAAATTCTTGCGAGCCACCGGTAAGCGCAGGGATAATGGCTGTTCCCTCCCGCAGATACAGCACACCTACTCCCTTCGGACCATAAAGTTTGTGAGCACCTATGGAGAGCGCATCCACGCCTAATTGATTGACATCGATTGGCAGGTAAGCCGCAGCTTGCACGGCATCAGTATGGAACGGCACATTTCTGCGCTTGCAGATAGTGCCAATTTCGGCTATTGGATTGATCGTACCGACTTCATTATTTGCGTACATGATCGATACCAGGGCAGTATCCCCTCTCAATCGTTGTTCGACATCAGCTGGTTCAACTCGACCAAATGGATCGACGGGTAGATATTCAACATCGAACCCTGCAATGACAGTTAGCTGCTCAACTGTTTTTGTCACCGCTGGATGCTCGATTTTGGTGGTGAGAATGTGATTAGCATTGCGCTGTTCTCGAGCGGCAAATGCGATTCCTCTAATTGCTAGGTTATCACTTTCTGATCCGCCAGATGTGAAGACTACCTCTTTGACACTGCAGGATAAGATTTTAGCTATCGTCTGTCGTGCCGTATCTAAGGCATACTCCGCCCGCTGACCAAACGTGTGGATCGAGGCCGGGTTGCCAAATTCCTCTGTGAAGTAAAGCAGCATGGTGTCAAGAACTCGCGGGTCAACCGGGGTGGTAGCAGCGTGGTCTAGGTATACTCTTTTGCGCGTATTTTGAATACGATTATCCATGGTTCATATCCTTGAGTCTTGTGCCGCGATCAATCAATTGGGGATCTTATAAACTTCACAACGAGAGCTGCTAGATGAAATTTGATTGGCGGTCTTTATACCTGCCCAATGATGTGTAGAAAGCAGGTATCTGAAGGCAGCGTGCCCATTTATAAGCTATCTTCAAAAAAAAAGCAACAAGATGCGGCTGTACGCCAGTAAGTTTACCCCTTTTCACAGGGCGGCACGACCTGGGAAGATTCTCCCAGTATATATCTGTATCCCGTTGATATCTGCTCTCGCTTAGCGAATATCCCTTGTTATAATAAAGCTTCAATTATTTCGTGTAAGTTGGAGGATCGATGAGCTTCAAGATTAAGTTTGGGACTGATGGCTGGCGCGGGCGGATTGCTGAAGATTATACATTTGACAATGTCAGGCGCTGTGCACAAGGATTTGCTGATTATCTCATAGCTGGAGGTCACCCGGAGAAGTGGGTCGTCGTGGGCTATGATATGCGCTTTCAATCCGAGTTTTTTGCTGCCGCCGTCGCGGAAGTGCTGGCGGGGAATGATCTGCGTGTCTATCTAACTGATGGGGCTACACCTACGCCAGTTATTTCATATGCCGTTGTTGAAAGAGGAGCTGTAGCTGGAGTAAATATCACTGCTTCCCATAACCCTCCCTGGGATAATGGTTTCAAGGTGCGCGATCACAACGGCGGCGCAATTGCCCCGGACGGCCTCAAGGATATTGAGAATAGAATACCCGACTCAATTGGTAGCATCAAGAAAATGGATCTTGATTTAGCTGTTAGTACTGGTCAAGTAGTGCTTTTTGATGCCGCGCCTGCCTATATCGAACAAATTAATCGTTTAATCGATCTCCAACCGATTAAAGATGCTGGTCTCAAGATATTAGTAGAACCGATGTGGGGGAATGGCGCCGGTTGGTTCCCACGCTTGTTAGATGGCGGCTCAACCGAAGTGCTGGAAATCCATAATGTGCGCAACCCTGTGTTCCCAGAGATGTCCAGACCAGAGCCAATTCCTCCAAATGTCGATGTTGGTCTTCAGAAAACGCTTGAATATGGTGCGGATGTTTTATTGATCACAGATGGGGATGCGGATCGAGTTGGTATCGGAGATGAGCATGGCGTTTTCATCGACCAGCTGCGGGTATTTGGATTGCTGGCGTACTATCTGCTCGAAGTGCGCTGTGAACGTGGACCAATCGTAAAGACATTATCGACCACAACGATGCTGAACAAATTGGGTAAGCTTTTTGAGGTACCCGTATTTGAAACCGGGGTCGGTTTTAAATATGTCGCGCCAAAAATGGTTGAAACCGATGCGATGATCGGCGGAGAAGAGTCCGGTGGCTATGCATTTCGCAATCATGTGCCCGAACGTGATGGCATTCTGGCAGGACTATTTATGCTTGATATGATGGTCAAACTCCAGAAGAAACCATCCGAATTGTTAGACCTGTTATTTGAAAAAGTAGGTGCCCATTATTACTCCCGCATCGATACAGGTTTCAGCGGGGATCGGGAGGATAAGGTTCAAACCATTTTGGCTGCGAATCCGAAAAGCATCGGCGGATTAAAAGTTACTGGTCTTAATACAAGCGACGGATTTCAGTTCGGCTTAGAAGACGGCGGGTGGCTGCTGATCCGGTTCTCAGGGACAGAACCTATTATCAGGGTGTACACCGAGACTACACATGAAGACTGCGTCGCTGCTATCTTAGATGATGGTCTGAAGATTGCTGGGATTAAGTAAGTGTTTCCCTTAGCGGATACGCACTGCCACCTGGATTTTCGAGCTTTCGATAGCGACCGGCAGGTAGTGGTTAGTAGTGCTTCCGCTAACGGTATCAGCAAGATCCTCAACCCCGGTATAAATATAGAATCCAGTCGTGTAGCGGCAGAAATTGCTGCAGCATACCCGGTGGTATTTGCTGCGATTGGTGTCCACCCAAATGACGGAAATAGTTGGGGTCTCACTACTCTGGGTGTAATAAGAGAACTTGCCAAGAATCCCAAAGTCCGGGCAATTGGTGAAATTGGATTGGATTATTATCGCAACTATTCGCCCCGCGCGCTCCAAAAGGAGATATTTCAAGCCCAGCTCGACCTGGCAGCCGAATTATCCCTGCCAGTCGTGATTCACAATCGGAATGCTGATGTCGATATGTTCCCAATGCTTAGAAAATGGCAATCTGAGCTCGTCAGCAGCCGCAGCCCGCTTGCCGAAAGACCAGGAGTGCTGCATTCATTTTCAAGTGATCTTGAGCATGCCAGTCGGGCAGTATCCATGAACTTTTTCATCGGGATAACTGGTCCGGTAACATTTATGAAAGCCGAGATATTACGCGAAATCGTCCGAGAAATCCCGCTTAAGTCGCTACTGATCGAGACTGATGCACCTTTTCTCACCCCGCAGCCGCATCGTGGCAAAAGGAACGAACCATCGCATGTTCGTTTCATTGCTGGTAAAATCGCTGAGATCAAAGCGATATCCATCGAAGAAGTTGGTCAAGTGACTTCCGAGAATGCAGAAAGATTATTTGAATGGTAAACAACCAAATTACCCGAATTAGTTTTTTAGAGAATATTCAGGACGAGATTCAGCTGGTTGAAGATCGTATGCTAACCCAGGCCGATGGACACCACCCCGACCTGGGAATCGCTCTCAAGCATTTGTTGTCCTCAGGTGGAAAACGGATCCGTCCAGCCGTTGCCTTGCTCACTGGTGAGATGTTATCTGCAGACCAGGATAAGGTAATTACGCTCAGCGCAGCCATTGAACTGCTGCATACTGCGACATTAGTACATGATGACCTAATCGATGGATCCCGTCTGAGGAGAGGTATTGAAACGCTGAACGCTCAATGGTCACCAGCTGCGACTGTCCTGACCGGCGATTTTGTCTTCGCCCAGGCAGCAAAATTAGCTGCGCAGACCGATTCAGTTCCCGTGATGCAGTTATTTGCCGAGACCTTAGCGACGATCGTAAACGGCGAGATCAACCAGCTGTTTACCAGCAAAGGTTTAGCCTGCCTGGAAGATTACTATGATCGTATCTACGCCAAGACCGCCTCCATGTTTGAACTTTCAACCGCTGCTTCAGCGTTGTTAAGCTCCGCAAACGGCGAAGTT
>JBFENN010000181.1:0-6815 GCA_041551115.1 Anaerolineales bacterium | reverse complement strand
TGGCAGTCGCATATTGCCACCCTAAAAGCGCGCGCGAAATACATGACTGCGAAGCAGTATGCGGCACTTCAATTCCTTGGACCCGGAACGAATCTCACCATCGGCTTGGCAGAACAGCATCGGTGGGATGGGGGCGGCGAAAGAACCCGTGGCGGAGTATTTTTCACCGGGAACTTGCCAACCGAAGAGATTTTCTGCCTGCCTCACCGAGAGCGGATCGATGGTCATGTATCTGCCAGCATGCCGCTCACCCGTTCAGGCGCGTTGGTCGAAGATTTTAGTCTGCATTTCGAGCATGGGCATGTCACCCAGGTCGAAGCCCGTCAGGGCAAGGAGCTGCTGCAAAACCTGATCGCCATCGACGATGGTATGGGCAGCTTGGGTGAAGTCGCGCTGGTCCCCTACTCGTCGCCGATCTCTCAAATGGGCATTTTGTTTTATAACACACTGCTGGATGAGAACGCTGCCTCGCATATTGCGCTCGGTGACGGACTGAAATTCTGCTTGCAAGATGCGGAGAAAGTCTCAGAATTGGAGTACGCTGCTCGCGGCGGTAATAAAAGCATTAACCATATCGATTTCATGATCGGCAGCCCGCAGATGGACGTCGATGGCATCTACACCAATGGTAGCCGCGAACCCGTCATGCGTTCTGGTGAGTGGGCTTTTGACGTCTAAGGTTATAGCGAAGATAGAGCTCACCCATTAATCGCTAACTGAAAATCTTTGCATGTGAAACTAGGTTTCTTGAGGGAACCTAGTTTACTTTACTAGTTCGTCTGAAACCTACATGATGATTGCAACCCTCTCAACGATGTAATCATAATTGCTGGTTCATCCTGGAAATCAGCTAGCTTGATCTCTACCTGATTGGTATCCCTAATGAATATTTTAAGGATTCTGGTTAATTAATCGAACATATGTGCAGTATAATATGGTTACATCTATTGGCAAGCAGAATCCATGGGCAAACCAAAACCATATCCCATCATCGGTGACATCGTTGTACGCGGCGCCCGTCAGCATAATCTCAAGGGTATCGATGTCATCATTCCCCGGCACCAGTTAGTCGTCGTTACCGGCGTCAGCGGTAGCGGCAAATCTTCCCTGGCTTTCGATACGATCTATGCTGAAGGGCAGCGCCGCTATGTCGAATCGCTCTCCTCATATGCTCGCCAATTCATGGGCCAGATGGAAAAACCTAAGGTTGACCAGATCACCGGGCTGAGCCCAGCGATTGCGATTGAACAAAAGACGGTCTCTAAAAATCCACGCTCAACAGTCGGTACCGTAACTGAAATACTCGACTATTTGCGTGTACTCTTTGCCCGTATTGGCATCCCACATTGCCCAGCATGCCGCCAGCCCGTGCAGCCGCAGACTGCCCAGCAGATTACCGCTCGCTTAGCCAGCCTGCCTGAAAAAACACGCTTCCAGCTCCTCGCACCCGTTGTGCGCCAGCGCAAAGGTACACATGCCATGCTCCTGAAGACAGCTCGTAGAGACGGCTTCAGCCGGGTACGAATTGACGGCGAACTTTATGAATTCGAGAGGAGCCCAGGTGAGGCTTTGCCTGTCCTGGATAAGAAGCGTAAACATGATATCGATCTGGTTGTCGATCGCTTGGTGATACCCGAGCTGCCAGATGCTGAATTTGCGGCGCGTTTGGCGGATTCTGTCGAGACCACCTTAAATGCTGCCGACGGGATATTAATTGTCGACCTATTTAAAGAAGAGATCATTTTGAGTGAGCACAATGCATGTCCAGCTTGTGGAATCTCCTTCCCAGAATTACAACCGAATATGTTCAGTTTTAACTCACCTCTAGGGATGTGTCCGGAATGTAACGGCCTGGGTGTCAAGCTGCAGGTTGACCCTGAACTTATCATCGTTGACCCGACAATCTCGCTGCTCGACGGTGCCTCCAAATGGCATGGAAACATGCGCAAGAAAAACGGCAGTAAATGGAGCGCAAAAATGCTCGACCAGCTTGCAGACCACTACCAAGTTGATCTTGAGCTCCCATGGAACAAGCTGCCGGAAGAATTCAAGCGAGTCTACTTGTACGGTTCCGGGGAGGAAAAACTGCGTTTTCGTTACCGTTCGGAGGATGGTTCCTGGTCTGGCGAAAGCTACCGGACTGCCAAAGGGGCTGTGCATCATATCCAGCGCCTCTTCCGCCAAACGAAATCAGAATGGTCACGCCGCCACTACATGCAGTTCATGAGCCGGCAGCCGTGTCCCGGTTGCCGGGGTGAGCGCGTTACCCCCCATGCACGTTTCGTTACCGTGGGTGGCAAACGGCTTCCAGAGCTCTCGGCTTTCAGCATTCAGGAGCTTATCGATTGGGTACGCGCGCTCCCAGACCAATTAGATACAGAACAACTGCATATTGGAGAAGAGACGATTGTTGAAATTCAACAACGTCTGGGATTCCTACGCAGTGTCGGGTTGCACTATCTAACTCTCGACCGCCCCGCCCCCAGCTTGTCAGGCGGAGAAGGTCAGCGCATCCGTTTAGCCAGTCAGATCGGCAGCGGTTTGGTTGGTGTGCTCTATATCCTGGACGAACCTTCGATCGGCTTGCACACTCGCGATCATCGCGCCTTATTGGAGACGCTGACCCAGCTGCGCGATCTAGGCAATACAGTTCTAATTGTTGAGCATGATGCCGAAACGATGCGAACTGCTGATTGGATTATTGATCTTGGTCCTGGACCTGGATTTTTGGGTGGGCACCTAGTGGCAGCAGGCACTGTCCAGGAGATAATGCAAGATCCCAACTCGCTAACCGGAGCGTATCTTGCCGGTCAGAAGCAGATCCAAGCGCCAAATGGGAAACACCGCCGAGTGGCGGAAAGCACACTCACGCTGCAAGATGCCAGCTTGCACAATCTCAAAAACATCGATGTCCAATTTCCTCTTCGTGTATTTTGCTGTGTAACTGGGGTCAGTGGTTCCGGAAAAAGCAGCTTGGTCTCCCAAACATTGCATCCAGCGCTCGCCCGCGAACTGCACAATGCCCAAACCGTACCTGGACCTTTTCGCGCTCTCCGCGGTCTGGAAAAGATCAATAAAGTAGTCAACATCTCGCAAGATCCAATCGGCCGTAACCCACGCTCAAATCCTGGCACCTACAGTCAAGTCATGGGCCCAATCCGCGATGTATTTGCCAAAACACCTGAAGCAAAACTGCGCGGCTACAAGGCTGGACGGTTCAGCATGAACATAAAAGGCGGGCGCTGTGAAGCATGTAAAGGTTATGGCACTCGTAAGGTAGAGATGCATTTCCTGGCGGATGTATGGGTAACGTGTAAGGAATGCCAAGGATCACGGTTCAACCAACAAACTCTTGAGGTGACCTACAAAGGCAAGAGTATCGCCGATGTTCTCGCAATGGATGTTCAAGAGGCACTAGACTTTTTCAGCAATCATCCGAAAATCAAACGGATCCTGCAAACCCTACACGACGTCGGTCTCGATTACCTCAAACTCGGTCAATCCGCCCTGACTTTAAGCGGAGGCGAAGCCCAGCGTGTCAAGCTGGCCAAAGAACTCAGCCGCGTTGCGACCGGAAATACAATCTACTTCCTGGATGAACCCACGACCGGATTGCATTTTGCTGATATCCAGCGCCTGCTGGATGTGCTGCACCGCTTGGTAGCAGCTGGTAACACCGTGATCGTTATCGAACACAATATGGATGTGATCAAATCTGCAGATTGGATTATTGATTTAGGCCCGGATGGCGGTGATACCGGAGGTTACATTGTCGCCGAAGGGACACCCGAGGAGCTAGCCAGCTCCCAAAAGAGTTATACTGGCTGCTACCTGAGCCAAGCTCTAAACCTCACTGCTCATAACGAGTAATTCATAGCCCTATCAATCCACATGTTGGATGGATGTCCACCAGTTTCTGACATCCTACAAGGAAGTGCTTCCCCCCAATCATCATTCGTAATAAGTATTAAATTTTACCTGCACGCCTCTGTGCGCCCCCTCGTGCGAGCCATGCCGCGCAAAACGGCAATCTGCTTTAGTCAGCGATCTGACCATTGAGGTCTTGGATGATTCTTTCGGAGATACGGAGAGGCCTGCCTGTGGCAGGATCGACACAGACCCACAAGGTATATGCCCGTCCTGACAACGTGCCGCTGTTTTCATCGTGGATCGAATAGTTGCGAAGAACGGTTGAACGTTTCACCGCTGACAGCCAAGATGTGAGGCACAATTTATCCGTCATCTGAATAGGATTAAATATCTCCAACCAGTGACGGCGGACATACCAGGCGAAGCCGGCTTCAGCTTCGCGATCGACCGACCAGCCTAGTTCAGCAAGCGACCCCATGACAAAATCCAGCAGGTCATCAAAATATGCTGCCAGATGGAGATAGCCATCCTGCCCAATATCACGCCAATTCACAGTCCACAGCCGGTTTAATGCACCTGCCGGAGGTATTGTAGGGGTTGGCATATCAATTTCCTCCATACCACTCTCACGGTTAGGATATGTGTTTAAAACGTTAAGCAAATCTTGCGGGATTTCGGTATCAAACTTTTGGTCCTGCGAGTGCATGCGGTATACAACTTTCGCCTGGGCGTTAACCCCATTAGCTGTTCTCGACACCTCGTACGCCCAGAGGGCTTGCCGTAAGGATAAATTCTCTAAACACGCTTTTACCGCAACGCGATCTCCAAGCCTTAAGGGCTTTTTGTAGTCAATGTACAGTTGGCACGGCTGCCAGCTTTGTCTATGACTCGTAGATCCATCATCAGCAATACTTATTGCTTGCATCAGTTCGTGATTCAATTCTGATATATACCGCAGGTAGTTGGTGTTGTATAAGTGACCATAAACCCTCCCAAACAATTGTATGATTGAAGACCTGGTCACAAATCCAAGCCAAGCGTGAATCATCGAACATGCCTCAAGAGCTGCAAATCATTGCCCAGGTGCCACTCTTCGCCCAGCTGCCCGCTGATGAACTGGAGCATCTCGTCCAAACCCTTGAAACCTGCCATTATCAAGACGGCGAGGTTATCTTCCTTGAGGATGAGCGGGGCGACCAGTTTTACGTTATCCGGGAAGGACAGGTAGAAATCATCAAATCACTAGGTGATGTCAGTGAGCGGATTGTCGCTTTACGCGGGCCGGGTGAATTTGTTGGTGAGATGAGCTTGTTCAATCGTAGCGGTCTGCGCACTGCCAGTGTGCGCGCATTTGGGAGAGTTGATTTATGGGAAATGACCCGGGCGGACTTTGATGAGTTGCTGAAGCGGCAACCCGTTCTGGTTTATGAGATGTTGCGTGTTTTGAGTGATCGATTGAACGCGGCCCATAATGCTGCCATCCGCGATCTGCAGGAGAAGAATCTCCAGCTCGAGCAAGCATACTCTGACCTGCAGGTCGCCCAATCCCAGCTCATCGAACAGAAGATGCTGGAACATGAAATGCAGGTAGCTCACGATATCCAGATGAATATCCTGCCGCAGGAGCTCCCCGTGCTGCCAGGTTTCAGCTTCGGCGCGCACCTCCTACCTGCTCGTTCTGTTGGCGGCGACTTCTATGACTTTATCCCACTGAGCACTGGCAGGATTGGGATCATGATCGGTGATGTAACGGATAAAGGGATCCCGGCTGCGATTTTCATGGCTCAAGTGCATGCTTTCCTGCGTGTTGAAGCTGAGCGCAATTTAGAGCCCGTGACTGTACTGCGGAATGTCAATCGCCACTTGATGAAGATGAGCCAACACGGGCTTTTTGTCACAGTCCTCTACGGCATCCTGGACAACCAGAGTGGCGATTTCTCATACACACGAGCCGGACACGAGCTGCCGCTGCTCTGCTCACCAGAGCATGATGCCCATCTGCTGCCAAAATCCACCGGGCAGCCGCTCGGCATTTTCGAAGAGCCCAAATTGGACCAAGGGGCCGTACACTTAAATCCGTCTAGCAGTCTATTACTCTATACAGATGGGGTCACTGATGAGTACGACTCCTCGGGCAATTCGTACGGCCTGACCGGATTAATGGCCGATATGCAGAGCAGAGCTGCCTCATCTGCCCAAGCAAACTGCAATCACATCCTGCAGCAGGCAATTGAACATCTCTCCGGGACATCCCAAGATGATGACATCACCCTGGTAGCCATCCACGCTGATCCGCTACCCCAGAACGAGGCGAGTAGGATCCATCAAAAATCTTTCTGAGCCACGACATATTTTCAATGCAACCATACGAAAATGATGTCTACTGAATACGCGCCTTAACTCAAGCTGGTGACGCCCCTCTGAATAAATAATGCCCATATACTCACAATCCACAGGCGAATGTCTACAAGTTTTCGCATATAATCCTATTTTGATGAGTAGATGTCAACCAGCAGTGATATCATTTCGAGTTGGGACTTCGATGAGTTGCTTGTTGGAGATCTATTACTGCCCAAGTATGCAGGTATCATCACCAGTTTTGGCAAAAAATTCCGATAAATAATATGGATCATCATCTTTTACACACGGTCCGACTTCTGCATGACTACAACCGAATTAGAGAAACAACAGGTTAATTCAGACTCTGCAGCTTTACCGCCGGTAAAAGATCCCCTCTTCCAGCTGCGCGATGTCGTCAAGATCTACTCCACTGGTTCAGGCGGCTTCACCGCGTTGAGCGATATCAATCTGGATATATTCCAGGGAGAGTTCCTGGGCATCACGGGAAAATCCGGTGCAGGGAAAACAACACTTTTGAACATGATATCTGGTGTCAGCTCAATTACATCCGGTGAGGTAATCTTTACCAACCACCAAAATGGCAG
>JBFENN010000180.1:0-6839 GCA_041551115.1 Anaerolineales bacterium | reverse complement strand
GCCTTTTGATTTATGTAGTTTATATTTACTGTCATTGACTGTCACTCATCAGTGATATAAACAGAGAGTGCGGTGGGGTCAAACGAATTCGATTGTAGGTACGCATACCAAATCAGGTCAGGGTTGTATGATAGATATCTTTTCTCTACAGCTCTACCATCTATTCCCCGCGCTTCTCCCAAATGCTTTCGAAGCCTATACAATCTAGATGTCAATGACGATTTGGGTGTTAAATCAGTGAACAACGACGAATGGTTGTAGAAAGAAGCACCGTGGTCTATAGGACGATAAGCGATGCCTATGAGCCCCGTTGATCATTGGGTAATTTAGTAGCATAACGATTTTCTATAAATAAGTTGATTATCTAATGGACTAAGTTCAGTTGCCAAATAGTGTTTTCGGCCGGTATTGTAGTGCCTCCGCCAGATGAGTGGGCGCGATCTTTTGTTCTCCAGCCAAATCGGCAATGGTACGCGCCAGCTTGAGCACCCGGTGGTACGCACGCGCCGAAAGCTGCATCTGGTTCATCGCAGACCTCATTAGTGATTGTCCAGCCTCATCCAGTTTACACTTCCGGCGCACATCTGCCGGTCTCATATCAGCATTGCTGAGGATATCACTGTCCTTAAACCGTTCCAGCTGCTTCTCACGGGCTGCTTCAACGCGCTCTTGGATGGCAGCTGATGGTTCCCCTGGGCGGTCCTCACGCAGTTTATCATACGCCACACGCGGCACTTCGACATGAATATCTATGCGGTCTAGTAAAGGACCAGAGATGCGCTTCTGGTAGCGGGTTATCACAGAATTGGAGCAAGTGCATGGCTTAGCTGAGTCGCCAAAATATCCACAAGGACAGGGATTCATTGCCGCGACCAGCATAAAATTGGCGGGAAAAGTAAGCGATCCTTGGGCGCGCGAGATCGTGACGACTTTATCCTCGATTGGCTGGCGCATTACCTCCAGGACGCGGGGTCCGAATTCCGGCAGCTCGTCGAGGAATAGCACACCCCGATGGGCTAACGTGATCTCCCCGGGATGGGGCCAATTTCCCCCGCCGACCAGCCCGGCGTGTGATATCGTGTGGTGGGGAGCACGAAATGGGCGCGTACGCACCAGGGGTACATCTTCTTGCAGCAGGTCTGCAATTGAATATATCCGGGTGACATCCAGTGCTTCGTCGATAGTCATACTGGGCAGAATTCCAGGTAGTGCGCGAGCCAAGAGAGTCTTGCCAGCGCCTGGTGGACCAGTCATCATTAAATTATGCCCACCCGCTCCGGCGATCTCCAGCGCTCGCTTCACATGTTCCTGCCCTTTGATCTCGCTAAAATCTGTATATCTGGCCGGTGGGAGTTCGTCTGGCTGAATGGGAGTTTGCGGGTTAATGATTTGGTTGCCGGCTAAATGTGCCTGTAAAGATGCCAAGGATGCTACTGGGATGACTTCAATATCCGGAATTAAGGCTGCCTCTGCGGCATCAGCTTGTGGAACAAAGATACGCGTAATCCCTTGCTCACGTGCTAAAGCTGCCATTGCCAGCACACCGCGCACATGCCTCACGCTCCCATCAAGCGAAAGCTCGCCAATGATGAGAGCGTTGTTCACAGTATCGGCGGGTACTTGTTCAGTCGCGATTAGTACACCTAACGCAATCGGGAGGTCATAGGCAGGTCCCTCTTTGCGCACCGACGCTGGTGCAAGATTGATGGTTAGTTTTTTGCGCGGGAAGAATAATGAAGAGTTCTTGATCGCCGATTGGACGCGCTCGCGACTTTCTTGCACGGCAGCGTCTGGTAGTCCAACGATTAGGATTTTGGGCAGCCCTTGGCTGGTGTCAACCTCCACCTCAATAATGGCACCCTCCAGACCAATTACCGCACAAGAGAAAACCCGGGCAAGCATAAATTTAGTTTAGAGGGTGAAATTAGATTTGTCAACTTTTTCACAATAGAAGAGTTGCTTGAGCAGTAGGTTGTCCACATTCTTTGGTGGAAAAGCCCGGCTGATTGAAAACCGGTTTCGGGATACTCGTCAGTATCCCAAGAGAAAGTTACCCTGCAATTGGTAAAATGAGTCCTGGACTATTGATAAACTGCTGCAATCACCCTTTGAGGACCTTTTTTAGGAGGAAGGGGCATGGAGAAGATCCCGACCTATAAAGCTGAGCTGGTTGGAGTATTTGGTCACCCGGTTGCAGAGAATCCAACAATTGTGCTGCAGGAAGCAGCTTTCCGGAAATTGAACCTGAACTGGCGTTATCTGATATTGAAGTACATCAAGATGATCTCGCCGATGCGATGCAAGGACTGCGGGCTTTCAACATGCGGGCATCAACCTGACTACCCCACACAAAGTCGCCGCGCTCCCGTACTTGGACGAGATCTCGAGTGCGGCGAAGCTGATGAGTGCAGTCAACACCGTCGTGAACGTGAACAACCGCTTGCATGGGGAGAACACGGATGGCAAGGGTTTTTTACGCTCCCTGGTTGATGATGCGGGTGTGAATCCATCCGGGAAGAGAATTGTGCTGTTAGGGGCGGGTGGGGCTGCACGTGCAATCGCGGTTGAGCTGGCTTTGGTAGAAGCCTCGGAAATAACAGTTCTTAATCGCTCTGCCTGGCGTGGACAAGAATTGATCGCATGATGAGTTGGAATACTGCACTAAAGGCGGATTTTGTGTTATGGGACCATGATTATAGTGTGCCTGCAGATTGTGATGTATTAGTCAATGCCACATCAATTGCACTATTTCCAGATATACATTCAAAACCAGGACTTGTATACAGCACGATTTTGGATTCTATGGTGGTATGCGATGTGATCCCAAACCCACCTCGCACACTTTTTCTGAAGGAGGCACAGCAGCGGGGAGCCCGAATATTAGATGGGCTTGATATGCTGGTGTATCAAGGCGCAATTAGTTTTAAATTGTGGACTGGGTTAGAGGCGCCAATTCCGGTAATGCGGGCGGCCTTGGAAAACGCCATGGGGGTTTAATCTAGAAGTTTGAAAGGAGATTTTGACACATGCATGATTTAAGCCGATTGAATGCCGAAAAATATTCATTATTTATCTGAAATCGTAGGTAGCTGTAGTCGATATCCCCACATCGTACAATTGTAATTGGTTAGCCACTACAGAGCCATTGCATGGTTGGCATCCAGTCCACTTTATCGAGAAGATGGTTGATGATGCTTGGGGATATGTGCACCACGCTGCTGATCCGCAGATGATCTGGTATTCTGGATACGGCTTGATCCGTAAAGATCAAATACAAGGGTATCGGGTTGCCCAAGAAAAGGATGATAATTAGTTCGCCTTGAACTAGATCGATCCTTGATAATAAAAACATGTTTAAATTCCTGTGAATTTCTTTAGTCGCGCGGTCATACTCGCTAGCACGTCAAATGCTTTCTGTACAGGAATTGGAGATGTCATATCAACACCAGCCAATTGGTAAAGATCCATAGGGTACCGCGAAGCTCCTGCACTCAAGAAATTGAGGTATTTCTGGGGAGCTTCTTTGGATTTACGAACTTTGTCTGCTAGAGCATGCGCAGCGCTTATCCCAACTGCATATTGAAACGTGTAGAAAGGGGCATATAGATGGGAGAATTTTGCCCAGGTGATCGCTGTGCGCACTGGGTCATCGGTCATTGTACTCCCGTAGCCCTCGGCGAAGAAATCAGCCATGATCTCGTTTAGGATATCGGCGTTGAGCGGCCGACCAGCTTCAGCCCGGGTGAAGACCTCCAGCTCGAAGCGGGCTAATGTGGGCATCTGGAAGAAGTAGCGGTGGAAGTTGGCGATTGCTTCATCGATCAATGCGATCTGGAAGATGTGGTCGTTGGCTTTGGTCTCCATCAGATAGGCGCGCGTCATTGCCTGGTGGAAATTGGATGCGGTTTCTGTAACACTGCTGGACATCATTGTGTAATCACGATAAACGACCGGTTGGTGATGGGCAGCGAGATTGCTGTGCATGGAATGACCTAACTCATGGGCAAGCACACTCATGGATCTCAATGACCCGTCGTAGGTCATGAAGATATACGGGTAGCTGTCAAAGCTGCGGGTAGAAAACGCACCCTGTCTTTTACCTTCATTCACTGCGTGATCGACCCAACGTTCTTCTAGACAACCGCGCCGTATGACGTTGACATAGTCCTCGCCAAGTGGGTGGAGGCTTGCACAAATCCATGCTACTGCCTGCTGGTAGTCTACTGTGGGTTCAGTGTCAACGATTGGCGCCCATACGTCATATGGGTGGAGTGTATCAACCCCCAACAATGCCCGCTTCGTTTCCCAGTAATCATGCCATACCGGCAGATTCCTCTGGAAGCTCTCAATCAAATTGTAGAAAACTTCAACCGGTAAGTTGAATGGTTTTAATCTTGACTCTAGAACGGATTGATAGCCGCGCACGCGCGCCTGGAAGACACTTGCCTTGACCTGAGTTAGGTAGTTACTTGCCAGCGTGTTCTGAATACTGAGGTACGCGTCACTATATCCTTCCCACGCCGTTCGTCTGAGTTCCCTGTCCTCGCTTTCTAGGCAGCGAGTTATTGTTGCTTGCATAACGGGATGGTTTACCCCTTGGCTATCGACCGCGTGGGCAAATGCAAGATCAGTATTTGTCAGTTCGCTAGCGGTGCTGTAAATATTGTCGAAGGTGTCCTGCAACATACCCAGTACTCTTTCAACCTCGGCTGAGCGAGTGTGGGGCATCTTGCGCAGCAGGTTGTCGAAATAGTGGCGGTAGGGCATTAAGCGCGGGATTTCAGCCCATGTAAATAAATTCTCGCCAATAGCTTGAATTTCAGGGTTTGCAAATGCAACTGCCGCAGAAAAGTCCCCCAAATAGGCTGATAACTGTCCGCGCGCCGCCGTAGCTGTTGCGTTGTTCGTGTCAACTGAAGTGGACATGCTCACATACACCTGCAAACGAACTAATCGCCCAACCTCTGATTGATATAGATCAAGCCAATCAGCGAGAGTTTCGGCGTTCTCGCTAAGCTTTCCGGAGTATGTGGATAGTTCGGGTAGCTCTGATCGAGCGATTTTGAGCTCAGCTTGCCATGTGTCCCAATCCTTGAATAGCGCTTCGGCATTCCAGGTGTTCTCTTTAGGGACATCGGTGCGCTTTGGTAAATCAGTCGATTGCGACATTGAGATCTCCTAATGAATCTTTATGAAGTTATTTCATGCGTAATATTATTTGTGGGAAGAAATGGCGTCCTGAATGTTTATGAATGGTTTAAGTGCTATTAAGCACAAAAAATTATAGCATGCCGTATGTAATGGCCGTAAACTTGCTTAGGATATTTCTGATCGTTTTGCGATATATTCATCCCAATATATAATCCTACAAAAATCGACCGTTGTTACTTCTGGCGAGAGGAAGGTGATCTGATGTATTGTCCGATGTGTAGGCAAGAATTGGTAACTAGCCAGGTGGGCGGGAGAGACCGATTAATTTGCTCATCTGATGGGTGTGATTATATAAAATGGGATAATCCGGTTCCAGTGGTAGCCGCGATTGTTGAGCTGGATGGGCGAATTATCCTGATCCGCAATAAGAGCTGGCCCGAGAAGTGGTCTGGTTTGGTGGCTGGTTTCCTTGAAAGTGGTGAAACTCCAGATGAGGCGGTGCTGCGCGAAGTACGGGAAGAATTGGGGCTAACGGGGGAAATCGAGGATTTTGTGGGCTATTACTCTTTTTTCGAACGAAACCAGCTGATATTGGCATTTCACGTATCGGCTGTGGGTGAGATTACCCTCGGGGATGAACTGGCAGACGCGTGGCTGGTCGAACCAAAAGAAGTACGTCCCTGGAAGATCGGAACCGGTCCGGCATTGCGAGATTGGCTTAGATGTAAAGATGTGGAGTACAGCACCTAGAGGTGCAACTTTCGTAAATTGTCAAATATATTTGAGCTTAATGGAAATCGCACACCCACGAACCGAACTTCTGATGAGTGCATGGATGCAGGTGTCTGTACCTTTTCAATTACATGTGGCAAGAGGTAATGATGAATTTGCATCCTAAACTTGGATTTATAAGAATCCCGATAATTGCTACACAGCTCCGAAAAAGTTCACTCCGAAGATCATCAGCGTGAATAACGCGTCGGTGATTATAAAAGCAAGCAGCAGTATATAGATAGAGCCATAGTATCGTTTATGAATCTGGTAAGCAATTATGCCTGCCAGACAGGCAATAAATAACGGCGTAAGCAACCTAACCAATGTGTGGTATTGCTCTGGCATGTACAGCCATGCTGAAAATGGCACATATGTTAATAAAGAAGGCGTGGTGAACATTTTAAACACATAATAAATCAAACCCGAACTGATCAGTGCAACCCAGAATGAAGGCGTTTTTATGGATGGCTGTCCTCTAAAAAACACCCAGGTGCCGATAAATAGAATGATGGGCAGCATCCAGAATAATCCAATAAACGGCATGAAAGCAATACTGGCTAGGCTTTCAATTCCGGCTTCGAGAAAGAAAATGACACCGTCTTTAAGTGTTATTTTATCCAGTTCGGCTGCAGCCTGCGGCGAGGTTTTCGCATAATAAACATTCTTTCCATGTGCACCTTCCTGCCAAGCGACATGGATATTGCCTTCTTGGTCGATAGCTAAAGCGGGGAAATCTGAGAGCTCAAGAGTCTTGCTGGCGATTGTGTGGCCAAGGTATTCCCCATCGTCAAACAAACCGATCCCAATCTGGAGGATCGGCTCATGCCGGTAATCGACGCTCACAGACATCGCCACTGCAAGCTCATCCTGCAGACCGCGCATAGTCACGGGATTCATGACATACTTGGTGACTG
>JBFENN010000179.1:0-6871 GCA_041551115.1 Anaerolineales bacterium | reverse complement strand
TGATAAAAGATCTTGTATTTTCCGATCTATTTTTCAAGATCGAATGGAAAGAAATTTCTTATTCGCTCGGACCAATCATGCCCTGTAAGAGCTGCGGGAGATACCAGATCTGATCATCGGTAGCAACACTGCCTTCTGCCACATACTCAGAACCATCCTGGAGGAAGATCGGTCCAGACCAAACATTCTCATCCCCAGAGGCCAGACTGGCGATGAATGTATCGAGATTTGCCTGCCCTTCATCTGGCATTCCAGGACCATTAATCCAACCAACAGCCGTTCTGGTGTTATCTGTCAGATCATCCCAGTAGGGTGGATTCCAATCCCAGGACTGCACCCAGGTGCCATTGCCAACATTGGTGGCCGTATCAAGATAGGCTGGACCCCAATTGAAGTAGGGTACTCCGAGGCAAATATCAGGTGAATTGTCACAGGCCCCTTCGAAGTCATAGGGGACGGACCAAACAACAGCTCCTTGAGCGGCGCGCTGACCAGCTACATCGATACCCTCGGTAGTATCAATGCCACTTAAGACCACATCGGCACCAGAATCGAAGAAGTTGTTGGTAACTTCAGTCGGATCCAAGGTAACGCCGGGGATATTGAACCAGAAACCGATCCAGGTCACAGTGAACTCCAGTTCGTCAGGGTTCATTCCACGGAAATTCTCGTAGCAGTAGCGAGCACCCAGGTAAGCAGAGGCAGCCAAGCGCTTGGTTTCAAAGTTGATCAATGGTCCCAGGTAACCTAATTTGCCAGTATCTGTCTGCAGGGCAGCAGCACAACCAGCGATGGCTTTCAAATCTTCCATGCGACCCATAATATTACCCAGATTGGATGGCGCTTCGCCTGTCAGGGCATCGTCACCGGAGATATTGATGAAGACAACATCCGGATATTTTTCTGCCACACCTAAGGTGTCTTCTTCAAACTCATCCGAAGTGGTGAAAATTAATGTGGCCCCATTCGCAACCATATCATCCACCACACCTTCCAATGTGGCTTCAGGCTTATCAGCGGAATTCAATGATTCGAAAAGAATCATTGTCGAGTCAGGTAAATTCTCCTCGATGAAGAGTCCGCCCTCGTGGTGTGCCTGGCTCCAGCCGCGATCATTCTTTGGTCCAACGAGGATCATCCCGAAGGTAACAGGTTCAGCCTCAGCCGCTGGTGGTGGTGGCGCCTCACCAACCATAATCGAGCCATCGATCAATCCCTGGACAGTCTCATCAGCCAGAGCTTCGACCTCAGCTGGGAGATCGTAGTCTGGATTGTACTCCATTAGCAAGCCGCCATTCGCAAAGGTTAGGGCGTAGGCTTCACCTCCAAGCTTACCTCCCTTAACGTTGTTGATGATCTCGTCAAGCACGACTGTCCAATCGTAAACTTGGTTGGCGACCACGATATCCGGGGCCAGGCTGGTCTGGTTGGCCTGTGTTCCGAACCAGGCAACCCCGTTTTCTTCCGCGACGCCAATTGCACCAACGACCATCTGGGCAGTACCAGTTAACTGGTCAGCGCCAGCCTGGACGTGGGTTTCAGCCGCTGCAGAAGCCAGAGCCACATCACTGAATGAACCAATATAGTTGACATTGGTATCAACATCTGGGTTGGTCGCTTGGGCACCTGCCACGAAACCATCAACATACAGCTTTGCATCGCCGGTTTCGATCGGGCCGACAACACCGAGTACACCGCTCTCCGACAGTGATGCAGCGACGACACCGTTCACGTAGCCGCCCTGCTCTGAGCGGGCTTCGTAAGCATATACGTTATTGATGCCCTGGTCCGAAAAAGTATCGACTGTAGTACCCCAGGCGAAGCTGGTATCAGGGAAGTCAGGCGCGATCTCCTGGAGAGAACCGCCATACTGGGAACCATGCGCGATAACAAGGTTGTATCCCTCGCTGGCATAGTCCCGCAATGCAGCTGCAGCATCATCCACGACAAACATGCCTTCCGAGAAGTCGAACTCGAAATTATCTGCGCCCATCTCGCTCACAATGGCGGTCAACGCATCGAACATGCTCTGGCTGAACGCCAGGTCATTGACCGCACTGGGCATCACAACCGCCACCCGAAAAGGACCCTCAGCTGCTGGAGGTGGTTCTTCCGGTTCAGCTGGCGCTTCAGTTTCAGCAGGTTCTTCCGGGGGTGCCTCTGTTGGAGTGGCTCCGCCGCAGGCACTGATTATCAAAACAATTAGCATTACCAAACTTAACCATTTTAAATTCTTTTTCATTTTTCTCCTTCCTTGTTAAGTTTCATTACCCCTAGTAGTATTTTTGAAGAACTTTTAGCATTTTTCCAACTTTTTCTCTAAACATCACCTCCTCGTGGATCTACTCTTGTGAATCTTTAATAGATTGATGAATTCTAACCACCTCGTTCATAAGGCTTGGTCAATGCCGAAGGTGGGCGTACTCGTTGTACCGCAATCACAAGGGCGAGAATCGTGAGCACGTAAGGCATCATCACTGCGATATCGGAAGGGATGGGAATATCGAGCACCTGCACCCATAATTGCAGGGCGTTGACCATACTGAAGATCAACGAACCAACCAGGACACCCAATGGGCGCCAACCACCAAAATAAACCAATGCCACGGCGATAAAACCCAGACCACTGGTTAAATTCTGCTGAAACACATTCAATAAGGCTATTGATAACGAAGCACCAGCGATGCCGGACATCACGCCGCCGAAAATCTGGGTGAAATAGCGAACACCGCTGACACTGACCCCCAGGGTATCCGCAGCTTCCGGATTTTCACCCACTGCGCGGATCTTTAGTCCTAAGGTTGTTTTACTGAGCACAAACCACGAAACCGGAACCATGAGATAAGCAATATAAACCAAAAAATTTTGCTGAAAGAAAATTTCACCGATAATCGGGATGTCACTCAAAAATGGGATGTAGATCGATGAAAAACCACTGACGGTTTCCACTGTTCCCAAAGTCTTTTGGAAAAGTAATTCGCTCATACCCAATCCAAACAAAAATACTCCAATACCGCTGATCCCCTGCTCAGCTTTTAAAGTGACATTGATCACCGCGACAGCCAAGCCCATTATCCCCCCAACAATGATCGCGGCCAATAAACCTAACCACAGGTTATTCGTGACGAAGGACGTGTAGAAGGCCGCAAATGCACCCAGCAGCATAATTCCCTCTACGCCTAAATTGAGCACACCACTTTTCTGCCCGAAAGTCTCACCGAGTGAGGCATACAGGTAAGGAGTAGCCAGGCGAAAACCGGAGGCAAGGATACCCACCAGTACTGTCGTAGTGAACAACTCGGTTATCAAGTCGGCACCTCCGCCTCAGATGTAGATGTCTCTTCGCTGACAACCTCGGCCTCCCGCCTGCGGGCAATTCGTCGCCGCCAATAATCAGCGCTGACCACGAAGACAACCACCAAACCGTTCAATGCGATGATGAATGATGAAGGCACCTGCATGACACGCTGAAGTTTATTCGCTCCTACGATCAGCGCGCCAAACAAGAATGAAGCCGGGATGGCACCCAATGGATGCAGCTGTCCAAACAAGGCGACCACGATGCCGTTAAATCCGGCACTGCCAGTAAAGCCCGTCGCCGATCCATCCGTGAACATCCTATGGTGGAGACCATATACCTGGATCGCGCCTGCCAATCCACAGAACGCACCACTTAAGGCAAGTGCTAAGACGATATTCCTGGGCACATTGATGCCTGCGTAGCGAGAGGCACTTGGATTCATCCCAACCGCTCGAATCCGGTATCCGACAACAGTCCGCCATAAGAAAATAAACACCAGAAAAGCTGCAACGATGGCCAGCGCGGTACCAAGGTGCAAGCGTGTGGGTACAAGGCGCGGCAGATCAAATGCTGCACTCAAGCGAGCTGTTTGGGGAATGCGCGAGGCAGCATCCAGCTGGACTGGGTCGATCATCGGGCCACGCAGCAAGTAATTCATCCCTTGAACAGCGATGGCGTTCATCATGATCGTGCTCAAAATCTCATTGACGTTAAAATACGCTTTGAGCAACCCTGGAATAGCACCCCAGAAACCACCCGCCAGAAAGCCGACGATCAAGGCAATTGGGATGAGCAGGTATCCTGACATATCAGGTAAGGACAGCCCAACTAAAGTTGCCGTCACTGCGCCTAGTACCAGCTGGCCTTCCCCGCCGATATTAATCACCCCACCCCGGAAAGCGATACAAATCCCTAAGGCGACTAAGAGAAGCGGTGTCGCTTTGACCAAGGTATCTGCCACGGCATTTGTGCTACCAAACGCTCCATCAAGCAGCGCGCCATATGCCACGATTGGATTGGCATCAAAAACCATCAGCAGCACGGCGCCCACACCCAGGGCTGCCAAGGTCGCCAGAAACGGCAGCAGGATGTCAAATGCTCGCCATACTCTAGGATACCTGATAAAGAAATCTTGCATGATCTAGATGATTAATCTTCGACGAAAGTCGAACCAAGAGCTTGCGGTGGGCTAATTTTGAGAAATCGCTGCAGCGGACGCCTCAATGATTTTGGCGCGATCGTGATCACGCGTTCCGTGAAATCGCTGCCGACCAGAATTAGCACCAGGATCATCAGCACCCAAGGGATGGCATTGAACGCCACTACGGATACCTCCGGGAATGTGCGCTGCAAATAGGTAGCCAAAGCCTTAGTTGCTCCAAATAATAATGCTCCAAACATACCTCGGATGGGTGACCAACCACCAAATATGACGATTGCCAGGGCGATCCAGCCAAAACCACGCGTGAGACCTTCTGCCCATCCAATCTTGATGTTTAAGGAATACGAAGCTCCTGCAATCCCAACCAACCCTCCCCCGATGATGGTATAGAGATAGCGCTGGAAGTTGATACCGACCCCACGGGCAAAGCCTGCTTCCGGACGGTCGCCAGCACTGCGCAAGCGCAATCCGGGTTGGGTACGGAACAACCAGAACCAGGTCACAAATACCAGGATGTAGGCGAAGTATACGATCACATTTTGATTGAAGAAAATGGGTCCGATGATTGGAATGTCTTTCAAAATTGGGATTGCATAATGTTGAACGACCGGCCCAGGGATACGGGTGTAGTTTTGACCCAAGAACGCACTCAGATCATCACCTAAGAGGGTGAGCACGAATCCGATCGCGAATTGACTTTGACGCAGTCGGATGCTGCCAAAAGCGACAATAAAGGCAAAAAATGCACCCACCCCCATCGCGGCGAGAAAACCAAGCCAAACATTATCGGTCTCAAACGCAATGACGAACCCGGTCATAGCTGACATGAGCATGGTACCGTCCAGCGAGAGGTTCACGATCCCCGATCGCTCAGTGAGAATTTCTCCACATACAGCGATTATCAGCGGTGTGGATCCGAGTATGATAGAAGCCAGGGTTAAAACAAGAGGGCTGCTATCCATCGTCATCATCCTTATTGCGGAAGACACCGAGCTTCTTCCAATCTCCAAATAATAAAACAAATAGAACCATCAATTCGGTCAGTATGCCACCTAAAGAAGAGTGCAGTTGGGTTCTTAACTGCAGCGTAATACTACCGCTGAGCACAGCCGAGAAAAACAGCGCGATGGGTGGCACCAGGAACATGCGGTAATTGGCCAGCATCACAACCAGGAGAGCCATAAATCCAATCCCACCGGAAATGCTTTGACGCAAACTATCAAACCAGCTCAATGTGCGTACAGCGCCGCCTAATCCAGCCAGCGCACCACACAACATCATCGCCAGGATCATTTCCCTTTCACTGGATACACCCAACAAAAAGGCAGAGCGCAAGTTTTGACCAATGGCTTTGAGTTTCAATCCCCAGAAAGTGCCCCGCAAAGCGATCACCACCAAGGTGAATGCAATGGCTGCAAGGAGTAAAGAAAGTGGACTGAAACGTGAATTTTCATAAAGTGGTAAAAGCGCACCAGGTTGAAATGGTGCAGTACCCCTGAAAGTGCCCCCCTCAGGCGGCTGCCAGGGACCGGAAATCAGATAGTTAGTGAAAATTATGGCGATGCTGTTGAGCGCCAGGCCGCTGAAAATCTCGTGAACGTTTCCGCGAGTTTTTAATACCGCCGAGAGGGCAGCCCAGAGCGCACCCGCCAGCATCGCTGCCAGGATCTCAACAGTAATCAATACCGCCGATGGCGCTTCCATGCGCAGCGCCACCCACGAGGCCGCAATAGCACCCATCACGATCTGTCCCTCGATACCAATGTTCCATAAACCTGCCTTGAAAGTGACCAATAGACCAGTTCCCGCCAAAAGCAAAGGCACCCAAAAGGCCAACACGCTGAGCGTTTTCGCCTGGTCTCCAAATGCGCCATCATACATCGCTTGGAACGCTTCAAGTGGCGCCGCCCCGAAGAAGAACAGGAGTAATGAAGTCACTACCAGAGCACCCGCAATTGGAACTGCTGGCCAGACCCAGCGGATCCAACGGTTAGCGTTCATGCCTGCCCTCCGATCAGGTGACCAATTTCATCAACGCTGGTAGTTTTGGTCTCCAGCACGCGCGACATGACGCCACCAGAAAATACAGCGATGCGATCGCTCCGTTCGAATATCTCATCCAGGTCAGCCGACATGAACAGAATTGCCGTTCCATTCTCCCGGCGCTGGTAAAGCTGGTCCCAAATCCAATTGGAGGAACGCACATCCAATCCCCTCGTTGGGTGTTCCAGCAAAATCAATTTCAATTTCTCCCTCAGCAGGGCGAACAAAAGCCGTTGTTGGTTGCCACCTGATAATTCATCCGCCGTGGAATCCGGCCTGCCCACGATCTGGAACTGGTCGATCTTCGATTCAGTTGTTGTATTGAGCTGACTTCTGTCGATAAAGAATCGATGTTTGGGTTTGGC
>JBFENN010000178.1:0-6883 GCA_041551115.1 Anaerolineales bacterium | reverse complement strand
ATTGGAGAATGCTTTTGTTTACGAGTTCCCCGGAATCGGTCACGGGGCCAGCTTGCCGCACCCTTGCCCCGAAAGTATGTTGGTTGCTTTCCTTAACGACCCGATTTCCCAGCCTGAAAGCAGCTGTATACAATCAATGGGCAGCGAGTGAGCAGTTTGGGATGCTTGGGAAAAGGGCTTCGTGGATTTGTCCCGCCATGAATTCTACTGTTTAGCTGTTAACTTATGAATTACAGGGGTATTTCTTTCTAGAGTAGTCCCTAGATATGCAACAGCCTAGTAAGCAATTCATCATCAAACTGGAATGAATCCATGCTCCCCAATCCTCGTTTATGCTTGGTCTTCGAAGTAGTAGCCGATGCCGTGCTCGGTAATAATGTATCGTGGTTGTTTCGGATCGGGTTCGATCTTTGCTCGCAGGTTAGAGACGTACACGTGCACATAGGATGGCGTACCAGAGTACTCCCAGCCCCAGACATTGACAAGGATCTGCTCGAAGGTGCACACACTGCCGCGATTTTCGACTAAATAGACGAGCAGTTTAAACTCGGTCGGGGTTAGTTTGATAGGCTCGCTGTTCACCCAGATCTTATAGGCGACCATATCGATTTTCAAGTATTGATCTTGGTAGAGGGGTTCTTCAGATCCATTCAGTTCGGGTTGAGCACGGCGTAAGACTGCGCGCGCTCGCGCCAAAAGCACTTCGACTTTAAAGGGTTTGGGAACAAAATCATCGGCACCCGAATCAAGACCTTGGACCATCTCTTCGGGTGCATCCAAGGCAGTGAGCATGATAATGGGGGTATTATCGCGCTGGCGGATTCGACGGCATACCTCAAAACCGCTTATCCCTGGCATCATCAGGTCCAAGATGACTAGATCTGGATGGATTTCGTTGAACTGCTGTAATCCTTGTTCACCATTGGATGCCGTGAAAGATTGAGCTCCAGTTTGCTCAAACAGCAGTTGGGTGACTTTTCGCAACTGCGGGTCATCATCGATAATTAGTATTTTTTTATTTTTCAAGAGTACACCCCTGTTGATCTATTTCTAGCATAGCTCTACAGGCGCTATGCATCAAGCGATTTGACGCGCTGGTTTAGACATAATGCCCTGCAAGTACCGTACCAATGGTTTATTACCTAGTGGATCATCCCGATGTATAGTAGAACTTTATATTAGTTTCAGAAGAAGGAAATTTTGGGTTAACGGGTATCTGGTAGCCAATGGGCAATCAATGGAATATATATTGTATGTATATCCAGCAATATTGTTTCTGATGCCAAGATGATATCAGGATCATTCCAATCACGTGTTTCCATATCAGCCTGAAAATTGCGCCGAAATACCAACTCGGTTGTGATCTTGATCTGACCATGAGCTGGAGCGGTAAAACCAAACGTTTGACTGGTAGATTGTAGTGCTGGGATGCGGTTGTCACTAAGAATCCGAGTTTGTTTCCAGTAACTAACGACCGGGTAATCTCCGGTAAGATTGTCTTGTAATATTTTCGCATATATTTGACCTGCAGCGCCCGCTTTGTCGCCACCCCAATCGGGGACCTGCGGACCGGAAACTTGCTGTAGGGGATTGCCGAGCATGTCGAAAACCGAGATCGTGAGGATCAAATGCCGCCCGGGATGGTCGGTAGGCAAATGATGGCCAGCTCCGATATTCTGTAGGGTAGAGCTGATAACAATCGTGTTGCCCTGCGGTTCTGCTGTTAGCGTCATTGCTACAGATTCCTGCATGAAGGTCAGGTCTTTAATACCAAGGTCACGGTGGGAAGCCAATCGTTCTGGATTGCGTACCAAGCCACCCAAATCGGGGGGAACGAAGGTTGGGTTATCCCCAGTTGGCATATGGCAGGTTTGGCATTCGATGCCCTCTTGGGGATAACTACTTTCTAACCATTCACGGTAGCTTTCATATATCGGAGTGCCCCAAAATGCGAACTGGTGGCAAGGTGCACAGAAGCGGCTTTGTTTTTCCAACGGTAGGTAGCTGACCCGCCGGGTTACATCATCCAAACTGCCGAAGAATAGCTGGTCTCCGGGAGATGGGCGGTATAAGCGCATGGCGAGTACACCCGGTGCATTGTTGTATGGTAAATCGCTGGCAGGATCTAAATACACGTCACCTACTTTGTGGCAGAACTCGCAGAAAACGCCTTCCTGCTCAACGCTCGTCAGGATGTTCATATCTGTATTAAAAGGGTCGTCATATGCAGCACCTGGGGCATGACAAGTTGAGCAATTTCCCGCTGTGCCTGGGAAATCCATCTTGAAGCCAGGTGCGATAGTGACAGACCCGCTGATGTTGGTGCCGTTATAGAGCGAGAAGAAGCGCGGATTTGTACCAGCGGCAGCGTGGGCGCTGTGCTGCCACTCGTCATAGGCTGGCAGCATGCAGTGTCCGCAGCCTAGAGCGCTATCGGGATCTGGGTATGAGGTATTCCACTCGTAATCCGGATTATCACCTGTCGGATATGGATTAAGTGTGATCGTGATACTTTCGGTTGGAGGTGTTGCTTGAGTCCAACCCACCTTGTGTCCATATTGCCAGGCAGTGATCGTAATGGTCTCGCCCTCGGTTATGTTGGTGATCGTGAAGCTGCCATCATGCTCAGTATAAACGGAATTATCCGTAGTCTGGACACGCACCCAAGCGCCGACTGCTGGTTCCCCAGTAAGCAAGAATATTTTCCCGGTCACGCTCGTGAGGGGGTTGGCTGAAACTCTAAGACTGATCCAAACCAATGCGGTTAACATTCCTCCTAGGCAGCAGATGGAAATCAGCCACAAATATCGTAAATTACAATGACCTCTCGAAATCATCAGCTTCTCGATCTTGCATCAGATATCATTCATTTTTTGTGAGTGGCAGGTAGATCAAAGAGCGAGGAGGAACAAAATCACGTCGAAGGAAAACCTGCTCGCCAATTAGTACAACCGATGCGGCACGCGGCTGGCTGTCGCTGTCCGCAAAGAAGTGGATGGTAACTTCATCCGCCAACCCTCGCCAACGTCCTTCATGGGAGGTTAGACTTAGCATAGGGAAATCCTGATGCAGTGCCTCGGGATCATAGACGAAGATGAATTCTCCGGCAGGGTTGGGGGTGAGTGCACCTTGCCCCATCACAATACCCTTGTCGTGGATTGTGTAGTACACACGGGATGTACCCAGAGGTACGCGGCCTACGATTGGGATGGGTTCGATATGATCACGCGGCCAGGGCAGGAAACCCGGTTCGGGAGATTCAATCCAGAATTCTGGCGAATCTGGTGCTACAACGTAGAACTCGTATTGACCTTGGGTTCCCAATACAGTTCCGGTGTTATTGTTGGTAGGAGCGGGAGCGTAAGCGAGATTGCGGTCGTGTTCGACGAAAACCTCCACGGTCCAGCGCCCAGACTCCTCGGCGGGAAAGTCAAAATCTGGATTGTAAAGCCAGCCGATCTTGTTAGCATGCCAGACAGCAGAGTGTGTCTTACCACTGGGAGATGTGATGGTGACTTCCACCCGGCTGTCTAATGGTGGTCCAACATGTCCGGAGAAGGAGATTGTGTCGCCTAGTTCGAGGATGTCCCCCGGGTGCACCCCCTTGGGCAGGAAAAGCACATTGATTTCTTTGTCCAGTAAGGTTAGTATGGGTCCGCCATCTATGCTAACACTGCCGGAGTTTCGGAATGGTGCGGTTACTCGTGCACAGCCGAATTCATCACAGCCATGCGGCAGCAGCACCCACAAAGAAGAATAAATGGCGTATTCATTAATTGGGAAGGTATCGGTTATTGTGCGCAAGACCGCACCACCGAATTCCCACTTCAGGTCACCGGGTTGGTCGCCATCGGCCGGTTCGCCCAGTTGTAAGCCATACGTGTCGTTGAAACGCCAATAGGCGGTGCCCATGCCGTCTTCAGAGATGATCTCACGCACATGCACGTCAGGCCTTTCAGAAGAGCCATACCAATAGCTGAAGAGATCGATCTGTTCGGGTGCCGCAACCGGGTCGACGCCGCTGTGAGTGGTGATAAATAAAGGTGCTTCATTGATCGATATGCGGTCCTCCAGACCAGCCGCGTCGCAATTGTCCGGCGGCCAACGGAAGCAGCTCCTGGAGCGGTCAATATTCTCGCGCAGGATGTTATAGAATATTTTTTCTCCAGTGGTATCTTCAATGGTAATAATGGAATGGATCGAGTCGCCAGCATCTCCACCGGTTGGATCTTCATTCCCCCAATGGATGTCACCACTGAAATATGGATAGTAATTCTCAATACCGAGTAAGCTTTTCTCTAGCAGTTGCTCATTAGTAAACCAAATTGGAGCTTTATCATCTAGGTCACCGTGATAGTCCATTCCGCGACGACCATGCGCAATAAGGAGCGGGTTGCTGTTTTCAACCACGCTGCCCCAGGTCATGGTACCAACCCACAAGTTGTTGTCGGGGGTCATGTATTCTGCCATGATGTCGAC
This sequence comes from Anaerolineales bacterium, assembly GCA_041551115.1. Classification (GTDB taxonomy): domain Bacteria; phylum Chloroflexota; class Anaerolineae; order Anaerolineales; family UBA4823; genus DAOVXM01. Next base: position 2,404 of record JBFENN010000178.1, on the reverse strand, counting down.
ACGGAATTCGCCTGGTTCTGTAAACTGGAATGTATCCCCCAGCGGAGGGTGAAAATAGCCATAGCGGTTCGCTTGACCTTCAAATATATGCGTGAGTGAATTTTCTGGATTGGAATAAGGTAGATGGGTGACCGCAATTGATACCCATGCGGGGAAAGGTGGATAGATATGCATCCCCGGCGAGAAATAGTCACCCTGTACATACGGCGTGGTAGGCAATTGACCAGGGTCCAGATCTAGCACTTGGGCAACGGTAAACTCAAATGTACTGTTGAGCGAATAGGAATTCCCATAAATATCCTGGACATGCCCATTTACAAAGAGCGTATGGTCTCCGTACTGGTCAAACTCGTAATCGAAAGCTGAGTCAAGTGTATCGAAGTGCAGGATGTCACCAACATGTCCAGTCCCCTCTTGAAGTTCATCCCCCCCGGGTGTAGTCGGTGTTCGCATAGAAGGTTGTTGGATTGGAGCTGGCCCGAGCAATGTGTAACCATTTGGCTTAATTACCTCGATTGATAGCTCTCCGGAGGGGAATAAGATTGGCAGGTGTGGGCGGTTTGGCAAACGGCGATCGGTGGCTGATATCCAGTTAGAACCAGGCTCAAGTGAATACGTAATGAGTTCGCCACTCCTTGCGGCAAAACGTGGAATCACAACCCGGTGAGGAGGAAAGAGTGTTCGGGTGGGCATACTGTATTGGCGGACATCTTCAAGAGCGCCAACACCGCGGTGTCCGTTAACTGGGTAATCGCTCAGCAAGGTCAGCGGCAAGCGTGGTTGGGCTGGAGAACCAACAATTAGCGGAGGCAGTGTGTCAGATTCAGGAAAATGGAACCAAACCGGTGAAAAGGGTAGTGAGCTGGATGGAAAAACACCGTGGAGGAAGATCTCGGGAATGTAAATCCCATCCGGAGTGCCCAATGGAATTTCAAACACAGTCGTCGTTGTTCCTCGAAAAGAGTGGTCTCCCGAACATATCATATTTGTGAAGGTATTATTGTTTGATACGCCTCGGCCTATTGCCCCGGCTTCATGTTCGATTGGCAAACCGGTGGGTGTAAATAAGTGTGAGCTGAACCAAGTACCCCACGGCATGGCGCGCCCCTCCGGGTTAAACAACTGCTGGAGGTCAATTTGGCTGCTAATTGTATAGCCAATTGGTAAAGCGCAATCATAATCTGGTGAGGATACTCTCAAATTGGCGGTTACCGTGATCACATCACCAGCATAGACATTGAAACTAGACGTATCGGTTCCCGGGGGTAGCTCTAGTGTGCCGGTGATGCCCCAGCCAGCCCAATCGCTAGTGGTTTCAGTGAAAAATGCGCCAACAATGGCGAATTCTTGGATATTCTCTTGCCGTCCGGGCAATTCGCCAGCGCGCAGAATTGTACCGGGGGCACCATTGTATTGACCGATAGTTGCATCAAATTTCTTGTCTTGGGCTTGTCGCCAAAGTGCTTGGACGCGCTCCCCATCCAAATCATGCTTGACCTGCAGCCATGCACCTGGGGGCGCGAAGATGGGTGCTGTCAGAAATGCGCCTTGTCCGTCAGCAGTAGTGGTGATGACAGAGCGGGTGTTGAGGTTTACTATCCCGACATAGGCGTTGGCAGCAACTGAACCAGCCTTGCCAGAAACGGTCGCGTATCCGTCCGAATCCGCCGCGCTGATACTGATCAAGTCGGCAATTGGATTATCAGGAATAGGTGGGGCTGTCTCTACCGAGATAATGGGATTGGTAATGTCAGCCTGCTTGCTAAAGCTTGCGCTACTGGTTTGGATTTGAACACCAATTCCTAGAGAGATCAGGAATAATGTTATGGTGATTAGAATGAAAGTTGCTCCTAAACCAAAAATGCGCTGGGTATTACTCATTGTATCTCTCCACGAGTTGTTGAATCAGAAGGTTGGGTGAAGGGTATGGCTAAAAGAAATGATACAAGTTCTGAAAGCTCTTGATCGGTAAGATGAGTAGTATTGCCATGTAGATCTGAGCTGTTGTGGGTTGTTAGCACTGCCAGAAGATTTGCAGCCCGCCCATCGTGTAGGTATGGCGCGCTGTCGAATAGGAACCGCAAGGAAGGTGTGTCTATTAGTGGCCCGAACCATTCACCGGGTCCGGCAGCCGTGCCGACATCATGTAATTGCAGATCGGTATACAGCGGTGAAGGATGGCAATCCGTGCATCGGGTATCTGGGCTGTTAAATAACACTCGGCCGCGCTGTTCAGCGGGTGAAAGCTCATGCGCCCTGGCATACACCGATAGACTGTCAATAAAGGTTGCTAAACAATCCAGGTCATAGGCACGCCCTTGATTTGGTAATCCCAATGTCGGATGCATATCCCCCTCGATCAATCCGTTGCCGAACTGCTCGAAGCGTACGCTGAACTCACTAT
>JBFENN010000177.1:0-6923 GCA_041551115.1 Anaerolineales bacterium | reverse complement strand
GTGATCAGGGCAATCGGTGTTGACAAGGTCAAGATTGTTGCGGCGCCAGCTAAGATCTTCGCACTGCAGGGGAAACCGCTCGTGGTCGATACTGGTGACGTTCAGATTGATGCAGGAATTGCTGGATTGCACAAGGTGATCACTGGCTCTGGTGAGCGGATGATTTATCCGGTGGTAAGCGTTTTGACATTTGAGGAGACATGAAATGGGAAAATTGACTGGGAAAAGAGCCCTTGTGACTGGCGGGGATTCTGGCATTGGCAGGGCGACTGCCGAGTTATTTGCTCGCGAGCAGGCCTGGGTGGCGCTGGTAGACAAAGATACTGCCCGCGGTAGAGATGTTGTCGGCGGCATACTCGATAGTGGCGGTAAAGCCATGTTTATCGCGGCTGATGTCTCCCAGGGTCCTGATTGCCGTGCCGCCGTTACGCTGGCGGTCGAGGCATTTGGAGGTATCGACATACTGTACAACGGTGCCGGTGTCATCCGCCGGGCAACCACTGTAGGATTGGATGAGGACGACTGGGATCTGGTGATGGACGTCAACGTCAAGTCGGTCTTCTTGATGTCGAAATTTGTCATCCCAATAATGCTAGAACAAGGAAGGGGTGTAATCGTTAACACGGCTTCCGGGTGGGGTTTAGTAGGTGGTCCGCGTGCCGTTGCTTACTGCGCAGCCAAGGGTGCAGTTGTCCAGCTTACACGTGCAATGGCGATTGATCACGGACCAGACAATATTCGTGTCAACTGTGTCTGTCCGGGGGATACGGATACCCCCATGCTGCGAGCAGAAGCTCGCCAAATCGAACAATCCGAAGATGAATTTTTAGCCGAAGCAGCCGACCGCCCCCTCCAACGAGTAGGGAAGCCCACAGAAATCGCCTCAGCGGTACTTTATTTGGTCAGTGACGAATCTTCTTTTGTAACGGGCACGACATTGGTCGTGGATGGCGGTGGATTAGCAGGCTGATCACAGCTGGACCAAGCGCAAATAGTCAACGATCTTGTGGGGCTGCTTCTTATCGACGGGATCGGTGAATGTATCTGGAGAGGATAAACTATGGCAAAAAAAGTATATGTGATTGTCAACCCGGCTTCCGGGCAGCCGCAGACGGTTTTACACTCATTGAATGCGGTCTTCCATCCTGCGGGGGTTGAGTGGCAGGTTTTTATTACCAAGGAAAGCGGGGATGCAAAGCGCTATGCTCAGCAGGCGGTAGCAGACGGTGTTGATGTTGTTGCCGCCAACGGTGGCGATGGGACAGTTATGGAAGTAGCCGATGGGATCATGGGCAGCCAGCTGCCTATGGCGATCCTGCCTGGCGGCACAGCGAACCTGGTCTCGGTTGAACTTGGCATCCCGAAAGACTTGCAGAAAGCAGCCGAGCTAATTGTGAGTGATGCCAGTAAGATAATGAAAGTCGATATTGGCCGGATCGGGACAGAATATTTCCTGCTGCGGGTTGGCTTGGGGGTCGCAGCTGAGAAAGTCAAACTTGCCGATCGCAGTATGAAAGACCGCTTTGGGCTTGCAGCCTACTCAATTGCTGGGGCTAAGGCAGTAATGAGTGCGAAACAAGCCCGCTACCGTTTCAACTTGGATGGAAACGTCGTTGAAGAATATGGGATCACGTGCCTAGTCGATAATGCTGGAAATATGGGGCGTCCAGAGTTCCGTGCCGCAAAGAATATCAGTATGTGTGATGGGGTGTTAGATGTGATTCTGATCCATGATATCAGCGTAGAGTCGATCGTGACCAGTTTGTCTGGCATTGCTGGGCATGATATTGATTCTAGTAAGGTCTTCCATTGGCAGGCTGCAAAAATCGGTATCGATGTAGATCCACCTATGGACGTCCAGGTTGATGGCGAGATTCGCGGGCAGACACCGTTGACAATTGAAACAATACCACAAGCAATCGGGATTTTAACGCCAGGGTAGTTGCTTTTTGTATTTGGTATAATTCTACCTTAATACTACAAATTCTAGTATTCTAGTATTGGAAAGATAGTTGGCTGTTGATTTAGTGGAGGACGCTGTGGAAATCTCGAAAGAAATGCACAAAGAATTAGCTCGTTCAACCAACGGTGAGGTCTGGAAGTTGTTGGAGAAAGAGGAGCGGACAGTTGAAGAAGAACATATCATGGTCGATACCGCCCATGCCTCGAACTACCACTGGTGGCATGCAGGCACCGTTGTAAACGCTCAGCGAGGCGAGTGGCTGCTGGCTCGGGTTTACACAGTTCTTGGGCACAACCAGGAAGCGCTCTGGCATGCCAAAGCGTGCCTGGCGCTAACCGAAGAGAACCCGGATGATATGCAGGATTTTGACGTTGCGTATAGCTATGAAGCCGTCGCCCGCGCCCAGGCTCTCAATGGAGCTGCTGAGCTGGCTGCTGCCAACAAGTCCAAAGCACGCGACCTAGGGGCAAAAATAGCCGCTGAAGAGGATCGCCAATGGTTTGAGACCGATTTCAACAGTGGGGAGTGGTTTGGGATTGAGTAGTTCTGCGATTACGCCCGATAAACATTCTGCTTGTTGATCTTACGCGGTTCACTCACCCAAAACCGCAGCAAAGCTAATCCAATCAGACTCAAGATGAAGGTGGTTGCGAACACTACCTGGTAGCCGAATGATAGCGCCAACCATCCCCCGAGTAGCGGCATGATGATGGCGATGATGCCATTGTAGGTATTGTTGATCCCAATATAAGTCGGACGGATAGCAGGTTCGCAAAATTCGAACACGATCATGATGCCCGAAAGGATAAACCCGGCCGTACTTATCCCGAACAGAAAGAAAACCAGTATAAACCAGCTTTCGGTGGGCGCCAAAGCTGCGATGCCAGCGCTTAATGCAGTAGTGAGGATGCAGATTTCGAGCACCAATTTATGCCCACTGCGATCGGCTAGCCAACCAAAAGCCAAATTACTGAGCGCTTGTCCAACCAACATGGCGATCGTGAATATGCCAGCTTGACTATCGGGAAGATCCCACCGTTGGACCGCATACACGGCAAAGAAGCCGATGGCCATATTACCAGCTCCAGTGAAAATTTGGGCAACCAGGTATCGTCGAAAGTTTGCATCGTTGCGGACGATGGCCGGCAGCTGTCTCCAGTACTCGCGATTTGAAACAGATGTTTTTTCTGGCGCTTGGTAAGGTTCTTTGGTCAGCGCCAGAAAAAGCCAGGACAGGAAAATAAAGACTGCACCTAAGGAGAATGCCCACATATAACTGTATGGAAACTCGCCGCGCTCGAGCAGCAAGGCGACCACTGTTGCACCTAAAATCCCGGTAGCAGTACCACCAAAGTTGGTGATGCCAAAAAATCTTCCCCGCCGGTTGACTGGAAAGATTTTTGCAATCATATCCTGCCAGCCAACCGCGATGATCCCAGCACCGAGTATATGCCATGTGATGCAGATCATGGAGGCAACCAGGGCCAGTTCCATGGATATGGTTGCGAGCCAGGCCGACGGTACCAATAGGAAAATGGGCAGTCGCTCTGTCCAGAAACCCACAGTTACCGGTGCATATTTCTTTAAGGGCAAGCGTTGGATCCAATTAGCTGTAAACAGTTGCGGTAGCAGCCAGCCTGTGCTGATAATAACGGAAAGCAGGGCGATGGTAAATGTGTTGTTTGTTAAGTTAGCAATGTAGACTGGCAGAACGGTGCGGTAGGCGAAAAAACTTACCCCAAGCCAGAAAAAAGTTCCGTCTAAGAGGTTTACGGTGAAGTTGTATTGATAGTTTTGGTCGATCTCGGTTTCGAGTGTTTCTTGCGGAGCTGTCATGATAGATTGTTAGCCGACAATGTGATATTTGTCTACGACCTAATGGATGAGATTTCCCCTCGCAGGCAAGGTAGTACCTATCGATAGTTTGAGCATTCTAACACGTATTGAATGGCTGTTGGTATGCAGAATGAATAATATTTGATATATTGTGCCTTCGATTGGGTGATGCATGTTGATATCATGCCTGCAGGGCTCCATGAATGATCCCCTTTGGTGGTTTGAAGCTCACAACGATTTTGTGCTTTGCGGGAATGAGAGGTAGTTGTCATATAGAGTTTTCAACCGGGAACTGGGGTTGGAAAACCAGATAAATTGGGAAAGAGAGTTAATGACGAAGAAATTATTACTTTCACCGGTCTCCGAGCTGATCCGGCAGCGCTACTCCTGCCGGACCTACCTCGATCAGCCGCTCAGTGGTGAGCACCGTGATCGGCTGGTTGAATTTCTTTCGGCACTGCCTCCGGGACCATTTGGCGGTCGGCCGCGCTTCGAGTTAGTTGCTGCCCAAGAAGGTGACGCTTCTGTCCTCAAGCAGCTGGGCACATACGGTTTCATTCGCGCTGCGCAGGGCTATTTTGTGGGCGCGATGCAAGATTATGCGTATAACCATGAAGATTACGGCTACTTAATGGAGCTGGCGATCTTATTTGCGACCGGACAGGGCTTGGGGACCTGCTGGCTGGGTGGCACTTTCACCAAGAGCAGCTTTGGGAGCGCGATTGCCGTCCAGGAGGATGAGCTTGTCCCAGCCGTAACTGCGCTGGGTTACCCTACCAAGAAACCGCGTTGGATGGAGACACTGATCCGTGGAAGCGCCGGTGCGGATGCGCGTCTGCCCTGGGATGTCCTTTTTGTGGATGCGCATAGCCAAATACTGCTGCCGGAATCGGTCGGAGCATACGCCCAAGTGCTTGAATTGGTCCGCTGGGCACCTTCTGCCTCCAATAAACAGCCCTGGCGGATAATCCGGGATCAAGAGAACTGGCACCTTTACCTGAAACGCATGCCTGGATACCGTGAGCGGCGGGCAAATAGGATGTTCACGGTCGCGGACATGCAGCGATTGGATATGGGCATCGCGATGTGCCATTTTGAGCTGGCTGCTCGGGAATTGGACTTAGCCGGGTACTGGATTGCCGACGATCCCCAACATACCCAGCTGGATGCGTCTTTTACTTATATCGTGAGTTGGGTGGCTGGGAGATCAAATGGATAGGCGCTTCAGCAGGTGCTGTGGATCAATGCCCCCACCGGCTGGGTCTCGCACAGTTGGTTGTAGACTTGGATCGCTTCGGGGGTCTTATGCACGAGCGCTTGTGCGCCCTGGGCTTTGATGTAATCTATTGTAGACTGTGGGACTTTCAACCGGCCGAATACACCGCGTGAGAGGATGATGATCCGGGCGTCGTGCTCCAGCAGTTCATCCACGTCCGCCGGCTGAACGCCGGGGCTGTGCTCGGTACCGGTCTCCTGCCAGTCCCAGGTGCGCGATCCGCCCGGGAACAGCTTGGCGTCCTTGTAAGCTTCTGGCACACCTTTGACTTCTAATTTACCCCAGGATTGGTTGGTAATCTTTGGTGAAAGTTTGTGAGCTGCCATGGATGGATTATACGTGCTGGGCGCTGTGCTGTCAGTATGCAATCTGTCTGGTCTGCAGTGGTGCATCGAATAAGACCGCCTCCGGGATCCTGGCAAGCAGGTCGTCTCTGTGAAGCAGCAGGTCACCACGCGGAATGGAGTAATGGCTGGGAATGATCAGCTGCGGTGTAATTGCCTCGATCAGCGGGTTGTTCCCCGAAGCATCCCAAAACTGCTCTTCAACCAGGAAAAAATAGGGGATCAAGGCTAGATCAATTCGTTCGCTGTGCAGATCGTAGTTGTCCAATGCACCTATATCGACGATGTCGCCAGTATTGAACACGGTTAAATCACCCAGATCGATGAGAAAACCTAAGTTTGTGACCGGGTAGTTGTGTGGCAGGTTCAGAACTTCAAATCGGATGCCGTTTTTCTCGTCGGAGATTTGTTGACCCTCCTCTGGTTCGTAGGCAGACAATCGGCTGATGATTGCGGGATCTGCTTCCGCCAGCAAACTGACCTGCTCAATAACCGACTGGGTCGAGATCAATTCAGCGCTGGGATTGTCGCGCAGGAGTTGCAGCGTTAGCTCCGGATCGAAATGATCGCTGTGATCGTGGGTGATCAAAACCATATCCAGTTCTGTAAACGGTTCCTTCCCGGCTAGGATAATTTCCTTGAGCTCTTTTGGCATTAAGTAGTGCGGGTCGAAGAGAATATTTTTAGAACCAGCTGATAGGATGAAAGCCGAGTTGTCTACATAGGTTACGATGGGCGGGTTGGGCGTTGGGCTTGGCACTATGGTTGGGGAAGGTTGTATCGTGGGCGTAGGTGTTTTTGGGAATGTCTCTAAAGTTGAAGCAGTTTCTGTTGTACAGGCGTTCATCAGCAGGCAGTAGGTCATCAGGCTGGCTAATGTCAGATCTCGAACCAATTTCTTACGCATATTCTCATCCTGTAATATAGTATGGTTTAGTGCTGAATATAGTACTGGGTAAGGAAGTTCATCGTTCACACAATCGGAAGATTGACTCGAGTTTCGATGTCTGGAAACTTTCCACCAGTCTTCTCTCCACACATGAAATGGGAAACCATATGGACAGCTTGAGCAGTTGCGAAAGTTGCCCACAATGGGCTGCTCAACCTGAGAGCATACTAGAAGATTCTTCCGCAGCATGTGCAGGCAGCCTCCAGCCCAGATGTGATCTTGGGTATAATAGGTATCCATAAGCGTACCGCTTTGAAACCGCTTATTTAAATAATGAGTGCTAGGAAATAAGGATTATATCCATGATCGCCAGCATAAATGGGCGTGTGCAGACGGTTTCAGTTGGTAGTGCAGTCATCGAAATCGGTGGCGTTGGCTTGCAGGTCTTCATCCCAGCACCTGTGCTGGATAAGTTACAGGTAGGCGAGCTCGCTGTCTTGCAGACGCATCTGGTAGTGCGCGAAGATTCTCTCACCCTGTACGGTTTTGAGACTGGTGAGGCTCGCGAGACATTCGTGCTTCTGCTGGGGGTTAATGGTATTGGCCCGCGTTTGG
>JBFENN010000176.1:0-6930 GCA_041551115.1 Anaerolineales bacterium | reverse complement strand
GAAGACATCTAATTTTTAACCTTGCGAAGGTGTATAACCTTCGCAAGGTTAATTATCACTGAGTATTGGAGACCGGGAAAATCGCCGGTCTCCAATGGTTATTAAGGTGGACTAGTCAGAAGAACTGACCTGGTACCAGCTTATTTATTGATATTCCACTTCCAGAACTGCTCACCAGATATCAGCGAGTACTCACGAGTCAAGTACGGCTTGGTGACTTGTACTGTCGTGTAGTGGTAAATCGGTGCGTAAGCAGCTTCTACTCCAGCAAGGATATCCTCTGCCTGGGCGTACATCTCAGCGCGTTTGTCGGGATCTGTCTCGACCTGGGCCGCCTTGGTGAGCTCATCGAATTCGCTGTCCACGATCTCCGAGCAGTTATCGTCCACGCAGCCACGGCGCAAGTTGTTGTCGCCTTCGGTCGCGTTGAAGACCGCGTGCACCCAGTTGTTTTCATCGGCGTAGTCTGCACACCAACCCAGGCGCCAGACATGCGGCATATCCTGAATCGGGGTTTGGTTGTTGACCGTGTCCAGATAGACTGCCCATTCCTGGTTCTCAACCTGGACCTCAACTCCTAAGGCGTCCTTCCACATCTGCTGGATGGCGGCTGCGATGCGGGCGTGACCCTCGCTGGTGTTGTGCATCAGCGTGACACCCATCGCATTGAAGTCGTCAACCGTCATGCCGTTCTCATCCAAGTACTCCTGGAAAGCGGCTTGTGCGGCTGCAATGTCGGTCCCCATGCCCAATGTGCCGGGTTCGGGAGCACCAAAGATCCCAGGAGGTGCGAAGGTCGTCGCCGGGATCTGGCCACCCTTGGTGACGTTGTCGATCAGGCTCTGGCGGTCGATCGCCTGGGAGAAGGCGGCGCGGACGCGCACGTCATCAAACGGTGGTTTGTTGTTCGTGAAGCCGTAGTAGTACGTACAGGCTGCCGGGGCGTTGTAAAACTCGGCACTCAACACAGGATCAGCCTTGACGCGGTCGATCTCCGGCAGCGGAACCTGTGTAGTGTCTAACTCGCCATTCTCGTACAATGCAAAGGCGGTTGAAGCCTCGACGATCATCACACCATGAATGCGTTCGATGTTGCCGACATCAAAGACATCCGTTGGGAAGAGCGGGTTCTTGACCAAGTTGAGCTCGCCGCCGTGGATCCAATCTTCCATCGTGTATGGTCCATTGGTGACGATCAGACCGGCCTCAGTCCACTTGTTCTCCCATTCGTCAATCGCCCACTGCGGCTGCGGTTTGAGCACCCACATGCTGGCGATGGAGGGGAAGAAGGGCGCTGGGCTGTCCAGCGTATACTGGACGGTGTAATCATCGAGCGCAACTACACCGAGATCATCCAGGGTATAGCCTTCCTCGGCGGAATTGATCTCATAGGCATTCTTGATGATGCCGTAGAGCACATAGGCATAGTCTGAGGCAGTATCGGGGTTGACTGTGCGTTGGGCACCATAGACCACATCATAGGCGTTGACAAAGCGGGGATTGCCCTCTTCATCGACTTCCTGGGTTGTCTCGCCGGTGACTGGATCATATTTTACCCAGGGGATATCATCGCGCAGGTTGAAGGTGTAAGTTGGGTTGCCATCGGCATCCTCACCTTGTTCCCAATCAGTAGCCAGGAAGGGTTCCACATCCCCGGCCTCAGTTAGAACGGTCAGGCCGACGAACATGTTCTCAACACCGGTAACCGATGTCGTGTCAGTGGTCAGTGCCGGGTCCATGGTCGGGGGTTCGGTGCCCCAGTTCCACTCCAAAGTGACCGGTTCTGCTTCTTCCATCTCTGGTTCCGGGGTCACGACGACCTCAACGATCTGGGTCTCGACGATCGTCTCGCCTTCTTTCTCGACGATCTCGGTTACCACAACGGTCTTGATGACCTCTTCTACTGCTGGCTGGCAGGCCGACAGTACCATGCTGGCGATAACCAGCAGTCCAAAAATAATGGTGATGCTTTTCTTCATGATTTTGCTCCTCCGTGAAGAATATAAATTTCAAGAAACCAGCGGTTTCTTGTTGACCACTAATTTTATTATAAGTGTATTCGTATCTCGGCACCTCCTTTCGTTCCGGTCAATCACACCAAATGGCAAGACACCCAGTGGTCAGGTACTGCTTCGCGCCACTCGGGGGCTGCTTCCTGGCATACCTGCTGGGCGATCGGACAGCGGGGGTGGAAATAGCAGCCAGAAGGTGGATTTGCCGGGCTGGGCACGTCGCCCGTTAAAATGATCCTTTGTCTTTTGCGTTCGGCAACCGGGTCAGGTATCGGTACCGCCGACAGCAATGCCTGGGTGTAGGGGTGGAGCGGGTTGTTATACAGCTCTTCCCGCTGCGCCAGCTCAGCTATTTTCCCCAGGTACATGACCGCGGTGCGGTCAGAGATATGCCGCACCATACTCAGGTCATGGGCAATAAAGAGGTAAGTAAGTCCAAACTTATCCTGGAGTTCTTCCAGCAAATTGACAACCTGGGCTTGGATAGAGACATCCAGTGCAGAGATCGGTTCGTCACAGACGATGAAATCGGGCTGTAAAGCGAGCGCGCGCGCCACACCAATACGCTGGCGCTGCCCGCCAGAGAATTCATGCGGGTAGCGGTTGATGAAATAGGGATTTAAGCCCACCAGGCGCAGCAGCTCTTGTGTCCTCTCACGGCGCGCTTTGTGCGATTTAAGAATGCCGTGGACTTCCAAGGGTTCGCCAACAATATCCCCGACGGTCATGCGGGGATTCAACGAAGCGTACGGGTCTTGGAAGATGATCTGCATATTGCGGCGGAGTTTGCGCAAGCCTTCCCCTTTCAGTTCGGTGAGATCCTCGCCTCGGTAATACACTTTTCCAGAGGTGGCGCGTTGCAGCTGGATAATCGTTCGGCCAGTGGTTGATTTCCCACAACCGCTTTCGCCAACCAGTCCTAAAGTTTCACCTTCTTTAATCTCAAAACTGACATCATCAACCGCGCGCACTGCTCCAATCTCACGCTGGACGACGATCCCGCGTGTGATCGGAAAATGTTTGACAAGGTTTTCAACCTTAACTAATACCGCATTGTCTGTCATCGCAGCTCCCCGGTTCCTAGGTCTATCCAGCAGGCAACTCTATGCTGGTGCTCACGCATCTCCAGTGGTGGGTTCTTTTCCAAGCATTTTTCCTTTGTAAAATCACAGCGTGCGGCAAAAGGACAGCCCTTAGGTAGGGCAATTAGGTCTGGTGGTAATCCTTCGATCGTGTCCAGTTTTGTATCCCGGGAACCATCTACACGTGGCAGCGACCTGAGCAGTGCCGATGTGTATGGATGCATCGAGTTCAGATACAGATCATCAATCAGCGCATCTTCAACAATATAACCAGCATACATAACGATTACCCGCTCTGCTAAGCCTGCCACAACGCCCAGATCGTGGGTGATCCAGATCAGGGCTTGTCCAAACTGTTCGCGCAGCTGTTTGACCAAGTCAACGATCTGCGCCTGGATGGTTACATCCAATGCTGTCGTTGGTTCATCGGCGATCAACAAAGCCGGGTTGCAGGAAAGCGCCATCGCGATCATCACCCGCTGGCGCATCCCGCCGGAAAACTGATGCGGGTAGTCGTTTAGATGCGAGTGGATGTCAGAAATACCAACCAATGCCAGCAGTTCAGCGGCCCGTTCCTCAGCCTCCTGGTCACTTAAACCCAGGTGCAGTTTCAGCGGTTCTTTAAGCTGGAAGCCAATCGTTAGCACAGGGTTGAGCGATGTCATTGGATCCTGAAAGATCATCGCGATCTGGCTGCCGCGCACGTTGTGCATCTCCGCATCAGAGAAATCAAGCAGATTGCGGCCAAAGAAATCGATTTTCTTGGCATTAATAACTGCAGGAGGCACTGGCAGTAATCTCATGACAGAGAGCATGGACACGCTTTTTCCACAACCGCTCTCTCCAACGATCCCTATTGACTCCCCTTCCCCGAGTTGATAGGAGACGTGATTGACCGCATGAACAATGCCATCTTGAGTGTGGAACTCAGTGTTCAGGTCTTGTATGTCCAAAATGACTTTTTTATCCAAAGCATCCTCCCACTGATGTGGATTCAATGTTGCCAAGAGCTAACTTGGGTAATCGTGCACGTACCGAATTATTCACGAGCAACCATTATACTGCATCGAGATAAAGAATCCGTAAATGATGTGCCACTTTCTGGATGATCTGCGCGTTTACTCGGCAAACTGTGTAAATTACTGTTTGATTGGTGTATCAGGGGAATAGCATACCAAGTATACAAAACCAGATATGAACATGGGGTTTTGTAATCTGCTAGCATAGATTGTTTATTTACCTCCAAGGCAGGCGTCTTGAAGGTCTGGCGCAATTTCTCTATCCATAAACGAACTACCGACTCACTGCGCTGAGTGTGTACGTCTCCTCAATAGTATACGCTGAAAATACATCCGAGGTTCAATGCAAAACTCGTTTGAGTAGATTTCCTTGTTTAGGGGTAATCGATTATAAATTATTCGTTCAAGAAATGAAGTGTCGAATGTAAGTTTTGTTCCCAAAATCTGTCATATTTACGCTAAAAATATTCTTCTTCTTGGCCGCTGCGCATACGCAAATATGATTCGTAGCGCTGCCGGCTGATTCTACCAGAAAGTACTGCTGCCTGAACAGCACACCCAGGTTCGTGTTCATGGGTGCAGTCGCTGAATTGGCACTCAGCCACGAGCTCTCGCAATTCTGGAAAATAGCCATCCAGTTCATCGGGTTCCATATCCCAAAGCGCAAGTGCTTTCAGACCGGGTGTGTCGGCTATGTAGCCGCCGCCTACCAATGGGTACATATCTTTTGCGACTGTCGTGTGACGTCCTTTACTGGTTGCTTGGCTGACAGCACGTTTTGCCAAATCTATACCGGGAATCAGGACGTTGAGCAGACTCGACTTCCCCACGCCTGAAGGTCCAGAAAAAACAGATATTTTGCCTACCAATTGAGCTTTGAGTTCGGCAATACCTTTACCGCTTACAACGGATGTGTATAGTACCGGGTAGCCAATCTCGGTATATATGCCAAACAACTCGCCTGGGTTTGAATTGCTCACTAGATCTATTTTATTGGCAACAATTAGCGCGGGGACGTTCTGTTTCTCGGCGATAACCAAGTACCGGTCAAGCATTCCGAATCGAGGTGCTGGGTCCAAGCATGCAAAGACAAAAACCGCTTGATCAGGATTGGCAATGATGATCTGCTGGTACTCACCACTTGGCAGTGGCGCCATACGAGAGAGCATTCGCTTACGCGGTTCAATTTCATCAATCACTCCGCGTTCTGCTTCAATCGGTGTGATCCGCACCCAGTCCCCAAGACCGACCACATCGCCTTCACGACGGCCTTTTTTCAAGCGACCACGCAATTGGCAAACCCACTGTCCATCATCATTCTTGACAGTGTAGAACCCTGATTGGGACCGAATAACTAAACCGCGCGTGATTGTGGATGACACAGTATCTGTATTACATACAAAGAATGATCGAAAATGAATGTTTCAAATTTGTTGAGTAAACCCACCGGTGATCATAAGCAGTTTTGGCTACTCAGTTCCATCTTCAAATTCGGGGGTTGGTGTCCGGGTGACATAGAATCCAGATTCCCATGGATAAAGCTTAGCAGGGCGGTCGTAAAAATACAGCTCTACCAGGCGGCGGAAAACCGGAGCCGCATAGTCTGATCCTTCACCCGCGTTTTCCATGACGACTACCACTGCAATATCAGGTTTGTTTTCCCGTTCTGCAAAAGTATATCCCACAAACCATGCATGCGGATCACCAAATCCAGATTGTGCTGTCCCGGTTTTACCAGCAATAGGGATATCTAAACCCGTAAAGCGATGCCAAGCAGTTCCGTAAGGATCCGTACTCACCACTACGCCGCGCATCGCATCCTGGATCACCTCCAGGTTCTCAGGGCTGACTGGTAGCTCCCCAACAACTTCCGGTTCAAATCCGGCAATCTCTTCGCCATCCGGTGAAAGGATTGATTCCACCACCTGCGGGCGATACAGCGTACCACCATTACCTAAAGCTGCCGTAAAGACCGCCACCTGTAGCGGGGTAACTAATGTGTCACCTTGCCCAATAGCAAGGTTTGTTGCATCAATTTGGCTTACCGGTTCAGGAATATTTCCGCCAGCTTCATTCACATACTCAATGCCAGTTTCTGCGCCCAACCCGAAACCCTGAGCCATATCTGAGATCGCCGTGGTTAACCCTTCATTGAATAAGCTCAGTCCGATATGCCAGAAATAGGGGTTGCACGATCGGATCAATCCTTCCGGCAGCGTCAGCAAGCCACTAGGTTGTGTTCTCCCATCCTCCAGATAGTGGTCATACGTCCAATCGTTTAACGTGACTCCGTCCAATTCATCGAAGAAATAGCCACACTGGTATGTCGATTGGGGAGTGAACCGTCCGCTCTCAAGACCAGCCGCCAAAGTAATAACTTTAAATATGGATCCGGGAGGGTACTGCCCTTGTGCAGCTCGGTTCAGCAGGGGTTGGTCAGGATTTTCTGAGATATCCGTTAGCAGTGAGTAATAGTTGTAATTGGTTGGTTCAAATGCGTTCGGATCAAATCCTGGTGAAGAGACGATCGCCAGCACCCGTCCTGTATCGCGTTCCAGAACGATTGCAGCTCCGCGATAGCCTTCCATTGCTTTTTGCGCAGCCAGCTGGAAATCCTTATCAAGCGTAGTGTAGACAGCTTGAGCCGGTTCTGCTTGCGTTTCTGCCAGCTTCGTTACGAGTTCACCTTGCGGATTGAACAGATATAATGCGCCACCGCGTTTCCCAGACAGGTACTCTTCTCCATAGTATTCAATCCCGGCTTGTCCCACCCGCTCATCAATCCGGTAGCCTTGACGCAAGTATTCCTCTTCTTCG
>JBFENN010000175.1:0-6958 GCA_041551115.1 Anaerolineales bacterium | reverse complement strand
TTTCTCAGAGCGAGATTATGCCCGCAGGGTAGTCCTGCACAGAAAAGCTTCGAAAGATACACCTGTTCAAGATGTCATGACCGAGCGGGTGATCTATATCCAGCCTGATCAAGACATTCAGGAATGCATGGCAATCATGACTGATAAGCATATCCGCCACCTACCGGTTATGGAAAACGGTGAATTGTTGGGGGTGATTTCAATCGGAGATGTCGTTAAAGCGATCATCTCCGAACAGGGATTCGTCATCGAACAATTGGTGAACTACATTACCGGTGAACGCTGAGCACGATTAACAAATGAGGTTAAGAAGGAGAACAATACAACTGCGGTTCTCAAGATTGGCAATTTTCTATTACCAAATATAACAAATCGGGCAGCCAAATTTGGCTGCCCGATTTATTTTTATGTTTAATTAATCAGCGATCAGTCGTCATCCTCATCATCGTCTTCGTCGTCATCATCGTCTGAATCGTCATCACTGTCCGAATCATCGTCATCGTCTGCGTCATCGTCTGAGTCATCGTCGTCGTCATCATCATTGTCGTGATGGCTGCCGCTGTCATCATCAGAATCGTCGTCATCTGAATCATTGCTGTAGCTGTCGTCACTGCTATCATCATCCAGATCGTCATACATATCATCATCACTGTCATCGTATGAGTCATCATCATCGTACATGTCGTCGTCATCCATGTCACTATTGTCATCAGACAGGTCATCAGCATTCGCTAGTTCGATTTCACGGATCGTAAAGTTGCCATCCGCATCGCTGTAGAGATGCACTTTGACCAGCGATCCGGCCTCAATCAATCCTTCAACCTCTGTCGTGGGCGTGAACAGGTAGGATTCACCATCGATAATATAGCTAGTCTCAGTTACATCATCAACTGTGCCTACAATCTCCGTCTCACTAGGACCGCCGTTAAAACCGGCATCATAGACAGCAAAAGCGGCACTAAACGATCCAACTGCCAGCAGTGCTACAACAATAATCGGGGTAACAATCTTGTAAATGGATTTCATCGTAAAGTCTCCTTGGCGTTTCTTCTAGCTTCTAGGGTAGTAAATTATTTTGAGTTACACCCTAACAGTCGAAAAAAGCGCCCAAAGGTCGCGCAATGGCATGGCATTCTTAAAAAACCTTAACCAAAGCAAACATATCCGCTTCCTGATCGGCAAACTGGCGCGAATCAAACTGAAATTAAATGACTAACGAGTGGGGATGTGATTAACCAACTGCCTGTTCTTCCATAGAGGTCGCAACTTTTTCCCACCAACTTGGAATGACTGATGTGTTGCCATACCATTCACTCCTGCTAAGCGAATGGTGGTGAACACGATCAAGGATAATGTGCTGGGCACCTGCGAGCAGTGCCGAAGGCAGCGGGATCAACCCATCTCCGCCTACCTCACCGTAATGCCAAATGCGGCGGTAAATCCGGAAAGCGCGTCTTTCGGTGTAAGATCCGTGGGCATTGCCTTGGATATATTTTCCAGCCACTGCAGTATAACGAACCTGTGGAGCAAATGCAGCACCGGGTAGACGCTCTTCAAGCCATCGCGACAGCAAGCCCTCGCGTTGAAACCCAGCCCGGATGTAGTGAGGACTGCCAAGTGTGATCAAGTGGGAGACATGTTCACTGCCATTAAACTGGTAACCTTTGAATGGTTCTTTGCTGAGATAAAGCCGTCCCAGCACACCGCCCATGCTGTGTCCAACCAAGATGACGTGGTCCGCACTGGTTTGTGTGAGCGCCTGCTGTATAGATCGCTGCAGCTTCAGCAAAAGGTGCAGCCAACCGCGTTGTGAAATAACTGGCAGCCAATCATAAATGTGAGTATCAACCACCCAGACTGGTCGTCCTGTCAAATCAGATAAAGCTCGCTGCATTTGCCTATACATGGAAGCTGAGCTAAGCAGCCCGCCCATGATTACAATAGGAGATCCTTCTGATATTGCCATATTAGTGTTGTTGATCTACTTTATTCCCGATATCAGATGACTGGTTGAATTATACTCTCCAGCTACATTGTTCGGTATATGAGGGTCAAGGGTGGAACCACATCGAGGGCATGATGTGAAGAGCTAATCTGGCTGCTGGATCCTTGCTCAACACAGTTCTCTAATTGATGCACCATCATCTCAAATAGGGCAATAAAAGATGGATGGGTCATAAGATATGCTCGCATTAGCCATGGACATCGGATTTGACAATATTCGTTTAGACAGCGCTTCAGGAGGAGTTCCTTGCACAAGTTGCTTGTTTTGGCAACCCCCAACCACATCATTCTTACGACGATGATCGGCAACCTGGCAGCAGATACTTCGACTGATTTGTAGGAGGATATACTCTGAACGGGAAGTATATTTCTAGGGGGAAAGATGACGCATTACCATAACTTATTTAACCGCAGAAAACACCAGCGGGGGCATCGAGTCGGGGTAAGCCAGCATCTTGAGCTGTAGTGTCGATCCCTGGCAGCTGAATTCAGCACTGTTGTATGGCGCCTGCAGTAGGGGAACTGCGCCGATAATCTGCTGTGCATCCATCAGATCTTGGCCCATTGCACTCGCCGAAGCAGAAAGAGCACGGGTGTCTACATTAGACGTGGTGAGGGTACTGCCGTTCACCACATAGCTCCCCACTGCAGTGCCATCCAACGTGACCGCCACCTCGACGCGAAACAAGGAGACCTTGGCATCAAAAAGCATTCGCAGTTGGTCAGCTTGCAGTTTCATTTTGCCATCCGGGGAAAATGTGACATAAATATGTCCACTAGTATCCTTGTACCTTAGTTGATACTGCTCAGCCAAATCAGGTGGAATGGCTGCTAAGACATAATCACTAAGCCCGGGGATCTCCCAGGTGTTTATTAGGCACGATTGAGCGGTTGGGGTTGGTTGCATTGTCGGCATCGAAAAATCACCCTCCTGGTTAGGACCAGCTTCAGAATCTGAACTATCCGGACGTAGCCCAGAGAAATTGCACGCCATAGCTGCGATGACGAGCAAGCTGATCAAGATTATGAATCGAAATCCTTTCAAGTGTTCACCCATGAGCTTTATTTAGAAAGAACTAACTGATCACAGGGCTGTATTTTACTATGGTGAGATGATGTAATACCCACTGTATAAGCATTTTCTAATATCCTCGACCACACAATTACGGTCGGCACTGCTGCGGTTTTGATAACAGGGATCAATACATCTTGAGTTGTAGGGACCGGCATCAAATTAGATCCTCCACTAGTATTAATATTCGTCGGATATGGTCAATGTGCTTTGTCACCGCGCCGATAACTCTTATAATGGCATGTTGAGGTAGCTATCCTATGCTGACAACAAGAAAGTGGCAGTCACTTCTCTGGTCCCACATCCTTTCCGGGTTCGTACTTACGATTATCTGTACCGCCTGCGCTCAACCTGTAGATAACATCCCGCAACCGCCTACTGAGAAAGTATTCACCAGGGCTGATATAACCGTACCAAAACCAACCAGCACGACCAGCCCACTGCCGAGCGCTACGGACAATCCAACATCCACTCAACTTCCACCCTCGACACAGACACCCACTTTACCACCGACCGACACCCCTAAACCAACCTACGTTGTGCTGCGAGGCGAGGTGTTGGAACGCTCCAATTGCCGTTATGGTCCGGGAGCACCCTATCTCTATAAATACGGCTTGGTTCCCGGCAGCAACCTAGAAGTTATCGGGCGTAATGATTTAGGAACGTGGATTCTAGTTCGGGCGATTGGTGGAGACAACCCTTGCTGGGTGAAAGCTTCTTTGATGGAACTCCAAGGTCAGGTAATGAACCTTGAGCCGACATATCTGCCGCTGCCTGCTTCACCTTACTACCAGCCGCCATACGGTGTACAGGCAGAACGCCAAGGAGATCAAGTGGTTGTCAAGTGGGTCTGGGTAAGCTTGAGGGCGGGTGATGAGACAGCCGAATCACCCTACCTGATCGAAGCCTGGTTGTGCCAAGCGGGTCAGCTGGTTTTCACTCCCATCGGTCCGCTCGGACCCGAAGTCACCATGACCGACGAACAGAGCTGTCCGGAACCATCTCACGGCCGGATCGCGCTGGTTGAAAAACACGGCTACTCGCAATGGACGGAAATTCCCTGGCCCGATTAGGTTCCAATCAGACTGCTACTCATCAGCGCGCGATAATATCACCCTTGCACCGCTTTTTACCTTTCGAAACTGGGTCGCATCACCGATAACATTCCCGATGATGTTCACCGGGCTAGCCGCCCGAGGGCGATCGCCACTGCTGGCTGGGGTTGGACCGAAGAATATGCAGAATGCACTGCCCACCGGCCAGTAGCCAAGTTCACCGACATCGACATCAGCTCGTGCTCCTGCATCCTGGTTAGCATCGACCGGTATAGCAAAATAGATTTCATCACCCCACAAGTTGGCCTGTCCTTCAATCGGTAAGGCTTCCCAAATCTGGCGCGCTGTCTGGTTATCATTTAGATCCGCATGCATAGAAATGCTGTCAGCCTGAATTGTGATCTTTTTCATCTCGCAAAACCTCCAAGACTATGACGTGTTTATGTGATTTGATCTCTTGGACGCGGCCGCTTGCTGGTATCTTCCAACAGCCCGCCGTGACCCAATACCGCCATATCAGCATGGCTGAGTTTCTCTCCCACTAACAAACGCGGTAGAACCCAATCGATAGCATTGATTTTCAAACTGCGTGCGCAGCCGGGTGCTCCAAGGATAGGGACATCCTGCAAATATCCTATCATGAGCAAATTACCTGGGTCAACCGGGACACCGACCACCGGCACATGACCACCCGCGCGTTCGATTGCCCGTGGTACAAGATCACAGTGATCCATGATGGCGGTCTCACCCGCAACAACAACTAGCTCAAAACCTGACGAGACGATGTTTTGGAGCCATTCAGCCAATGCAATTTCATCACCTTCGTCTTCAAGTGTGATGAAATCTGTCAACTCGGCAGCAGCATGCAGATTGGTAAGACGCTGGCGCAGTGGGACATCAAAATCCTCAACCAATCTGTTGCGGACCGACCCCGAACCTGAAAGCAGGATGGCTACCCGCTTTTGTATAAAATCCACAACTTTGAGTAATGGTCCTCCAGTCACTAGATCAAGCTCGGCGTTCAAAAGTGTGGTGTTTGGGACTGCAAAGGGAATTATTTTTACCGTGGCAACCGTCTGCCGAAGCTCCACCGCATGATATGTTGGTAAAGTGGCCAAGGTAATGCCTGGATGTTGATTTACTGCTAACAAGCGGTCCTCATCAACATATAGCACACCTTGAGTAGTTGCAGACAGGTTCACCCGGCCAGAAGCAGGACCTGTCAGCCGCAGGTTATCACCAGCAACTTTCTGTGCCAGACGCAATGCTGCCTTATCTTCTTGAACATCACCTGGTTCCAGCACAGCTACATAAAGAGACGATTTACCCAGGTTCCTTAAGGTAGCGACATCATCTGGGGAAAGCAGGTGCCCCTTGCGAAACAAACGCTTCCCGTCATGACCAGGGACGTTGTGTCCAAGGATCGTGTTTACCGCATTTTCAATTGGAATTGGACCAAATTTCATCGATGTTTCATTCCTTGGTTAGCCTGGAATAACACCAACTTGGTATTCGTGCGCTATGATCCGCAGAAGCTCATTAGCCATCTGTCGGAAATCAGCGACAACGATAGCATTCGAGTATATCTCATGGACAAAATCCGCTCCGATGCCGATGCCTATGACTTTGACGCCCATACTCTCGATACGCTGGACAGTTTCTATTAACACGTTTGCATCTCCATTGGGTTGACCATCACCGATCACTATAATGATCTTTTTAAGTTCTGGGCGTTCCTGGATCCTTTGGAAGGCAAACAATAGATGTTCTTCATCCCAATTGTTTTTGCGCGGTTGGATCTCTGTCAACCGCGAGCGAACGTTGTGGTATGGTTCATAAAAACTCTTATACAAACGGTGTTCCAATGGACTGCAGCGGGTCGTCCGGTACTTGTAGGCAGGCGTGAGCCCCAAAGTCATCGCAGCCCGGGCTTCATACTCTGCGGTTGTAAAGCCAATGATTTCAAGAGGAACTGCCAATAGCTCAAGCGATTCACCAATTAATAGCGCTGCTTTCTTAGCTATTATATGCTTATCTTGTCCTTTCATGCTTGCGCTTTCATCGACCAACAAGGTGAAGGCAGCTGCACGTTGGGAGACAGTTAATGGTCGTTGGAATAAACGATAGTTGCCAATACGCTGTTTCCATAGCTTAGCCATATTGAGCTTTCCGGAACGATATTGACCTCCAAATCGTAAATACATCTCGCCACGTATCATGTTTTGCAGACGCCGCGCTAAGTAACCTGCTTCGCGGTCAATTTCAGCCTTCAACATACGATATGATTCGTAACTACCTTGAGGGGTATCCACTATTGTGAGCCTGTTATGCCGGACAGCGGATGGATGGATTTGCTTTTCACCGATATCAAGCTCAAACCATGGTGCGCTGCCTGGACGGAACCACTCAGGGAATTCTTGGCGGCGTCCACCCACATCAACTGAGACGACGTCTTCCGTCTCCATGAAATCAGGAACACCTTCCGGCGGCTGATCATCGTCTGGCTCGTTCACTGATGGGGGGATTTCATCATTATCAGCTTGGATCACTTCGTTTTCGTAATCGTTGGAGTCACGAAGAGCTTGTGTCTGTTGCACTGGGATCAAGTGAGCAATAGTAGGGTAGATTTCCAATAGACATTGGTAAGTTTCGCTAGCAGAAGGTGCATGCACAGCATAAGCAATTTCTTGCGTAACTGCCTGCAATGCAGTTGTGATCCTTCGGGCATAATGTGCCTCTTGATAACCACGGCCTTGTAGATAGAGCCCAATCTCCAGCTGATCCACCGGTGGCGCCAGCTTGAGTAAACTGCCACCCAGATTTGGCA
>JBFENN010000174.1:0-6966 GCA_041551115.1 Anaerolineales bacterium | reverse complement strand
CTTTAGAAGCTCTGGCTCATTCATGCCCGGAACGCCAACATTGACATCGAGCACATCCGCCCCGGCTTCAACCTGAGCAATGGCCAACTGACGAACGAAATCGTGATCACCTTCTTTTAATGCTGTGGAAAGTTTCTTGTTCCCTGTTGGGTTAAGCTTCTCCCCGATCAGGGTCCCGGGTCCATCGGTGTTCACATAGTGCGTTTTTGTGCGGCCTTCTAATCTTGTCTGCATACGCAAAGCCTTCCTTGGGCATCAGGTGAGGTCCAAACCAAGTGTACTCGTTTTCGAATAGTTAGGCTTCTCAGCCGAAGGTAGATATGGCTGTAGGGGGAAAAGCTAGGATTCTGGCCAGGATATCCCTGTTAAAACGCTCAAACGGATAATTTTTTCGCGAGCGCCACGGATCGACTGGCGTCAGTAGCATAACCATCGGCGCCTATGTCCGTGGCAAAATTTTGAGTCACAGGCGCTCCGCCCACCATGATTCTTGCAGCGCAATTCTGCTCGCGAAGATAGGCCACCGTTGTACGCATATTCTCCATGGTTGTCGTGAGCAGCGCCGAGAGGCCGATCAGATCAGCGTTAATGGCCTGTGCGGTTTCGAAGAAGGCTTCTGGGGATACATCCGTACCCAAGTCAAGCACCTCGAAACCACCCCCTTCAAGCATCATGGCTACCAGGTTTTTACCGATGTCGTGCAAGTCGCCTTTCACCGTCCCGATCACAACCTTTCCCACCGGCTTGAGGCCCACTTCAACCATGTGGGGCTTTAGAATGGCGAGCCCTTGTTGCATGGCATTGGCTGCGATCAACATCTCGGGCACGAAGAATTCACTTCGTTCGAATCGTCGTCCGACCTCTTCCATCGCGGCTTTCATTGCCTTGTTGAGAATGGTGTCTGGCGTAAATTTGGCCTCAAGCGCCGACTGCATACTGGCCTGGATATTCTTGATATCGCCTGACACGATTTGATCGAAGATTGTCTGTAGCTCTGGCTCCATGATATTTCTCACTGACTTTGCAAAGGATAACGTCCAAATTTCTCTGCGGCCCGCAACATAGCTTCAAGATTTTCCATGGAAGTCTTGCGGTTAACGGAACCGGACGAGCTTAGGATTAACCCGCCACCTTGACCCCCCTGTTGGATGAGCTGGCGACATTTAGCTTCTACCTCATCCGGGGTTCCGGTGGAGAGAACGCCGATCGGGGTGAGGTTTCCAATCAAGCACATTGTGTCGCCAAGCTTTTGGCGTGCCTGGTCCATGGGCAGATCTTCACCAAATTGAATCCCTTCTGCGCCTGTTTGCTTGTAAAGCTCGGTTAGGTGGGAAACCCGGCTGCAATTGTGGATCACCCCGATGACCCCTTCGGGCAAGGATGAGAAGAGTCGTTGCAAATAGGGCAGTCCGAATTCCTCCCAGTGTGTCTCAGAGAGTTGGCTACCGCTGTCGTCCGAGATCATAATATGAAGCATCGTGCTGCCTCCGGCTTCGAACTGGGCTCGAGCAAAGGCGATGCAAGTCTCGGTCACGATGTCCATAATGGTATGCACAGCCTGCGGATTTCGATAAAGATCCATGAAGAAGTCGGTGATACCGCGAATTTCTGCCGCAACGTCAATCGGGCCGTGAAGGAAGCCCGATGTGACCTGATAATTGTAAGGGTTGAGTCGATCCGCAAGCTCACTATACATCTGCATGACTTGTGGCATGCGCCCGTCTTTCTTTGGATCGCCCGGTTTTAATTTCGGTAGGTCTTGCTCGAGGTCTTTGAGCACCGGTTCCGCATAGGGGGTGGCATCCTTGGGCCACTTGACCTCACAGCCCAGGGAAGAAGCTTCCACAGTCGAACCATAGGAGGCGCGAAAACCGGGAAAGAATTGGTAGTCGGGAAAGTGTTCAAACAGGGCAAGCATTGCCTCAAATTGGGCATCCAGGCTCCCGTACCATGTGTTCGCATCCAGACCGTGATAGCCCTGAAACCAATCGCTTGTGATCCAGGGGCAAACCGGCACACGATCGGGCTCCTGACGGTTCAGGGCAGCAAGAAAACGTTCTCGGGCGGTCATACTTTCAGGCATGGGGATCTCCTTGTGGATCTACCTTCGCAACTGAACCCGGGTTAGGTGCGGGCTTTTTTCCGTTCCTCATCATAGCGGAAGAGGCGGGTAACGCAGGAACTCAGCGGTCCAATCCAGGATCGCGAGAGCTCCTCAAGCCGTTTCTGCGCCTCAGATGTGAGGTGAAGCGTATCATTTGCTGCGTCTGGAGGGTTGAGTTCGGTAAGGCTAATGCGCATGACCTCTTCAGCATACAGCAGTTCTGGCATATGGTAGGCACCGGATTGGTAACGTTCGCCCACCAAGGTCATGCCCCTGTCGATACCCTCCTCGATGATCGTGAGGGGCTCGATCCCGGAACTGCTGGCCTGCCGCACTGCACGGCGCGCGGCCTCCACATCAAGGTGGAGGATCGCTTCTGCCAGGCTCTTGAGCGGGTCTTCCATTGTTTTCATCTAGCAGTCTTTTCTGCCCGTAAGGATGGGAATCTTTCTCGTGAGACAAGTCTATGAACACATGTCCAAGCACCGATCAAATGTGCATCGACAGTGTAGCACCGGGGGGAGTACGTGTCAAGCGAGCAACTATAGCTTAGGATAAATACAGAAACGTCGAGCAAAAAGGCTGCAAGTTACAGGATATGGACAAATGTTCAGAGATTTGACAAATGCTCGTTTCGATCTAGAATAGGATCATCTGAAGTGTATGCCTTGCGTTGACCCATCGTGGTTGAACGCTGGAGGGGCATTAGGGAGGTTTGAGCGTGGCAAAGGCCACAAGCATGCAGGCTACTGTATATATGGGGCCGGGCGAGCTGGAGTACCGCAGCATGCCACTCCCAGCTGTGGGAACGGGTGAACTGCTTGTGCGAATTCGGAAAGCGCTCACCTGTGGAACAGATGTAAAAACCTACAAACGGGGGCATCCTAAATACACCCCGCCGACATTATTTGGTCATGAATTTGCCGGTGAGGTGGTGGAAGTTGGCCAGGGAGTCGAGCGCTTCAAACCAGGTATGCGGGTCGTCGCGGCGAACTCGGCACCATGCAATGCCTGCTATTACTGTAAGCGTGGCCAGCACAACCTTTGCGAGGACCTGCTTGTCAATCTCGGTGCCTTCGCAGAATACATTCGCATTCCTTCCCGGATCGTCCAACAAAGCACGTTTCGAATCCCGGAGGGTCTTAGCGATGAAGCAGCCGCTGCGATGGAGCCGTTGGCCTGCGTCATACACGGTCAGGATCTACTCCAGATCCAGGCCGGTGAAAGCGTTGTCATTGTCGGCGCAGGCGGACCGATCGGCTTGATGCACCTGCAGCTGGCGCTGCGCCAGGGGGCCCACCCGGTGATTGCTGTCGATTTGATTGATTCGCGCCTGGAAGTCGCGGCACAATTGGGTGCGACGGTCACAATCCAACCGGCGCAGGATGAGTTGGAAGCCATGGTGAAAAGGCTGACAGAGGGTCGCGGCGCGGATGTGGTGATTGAGAGTGCTGGTAGCCTGGCTGCCTGGGAATCGGCTTTCGGCCTGGTGCGAAAGGGCGGCCGATTGCAGTGGTTCGGTGGCCTGGCGGGTGGCACCGATATCACGCTCGACACCGTTCGAATCCATTACGATGAACTGCAGTTGTACGGCGTATACCATGCCACACCGCTCACTTTTGAGCGTGCCTTCCACATGATCGCTGACGGCTTGATTAACACGGGCGTCTTGATCTCTGGTGAACTCCCATTGGCCAACCTGGAGGAAGCCTTAGAGAGCATGGCAGCGGGGGAATGCATCAAGATGGCCATTCAACCATGAGGGATGGTAGCAATGACGAAGCCCAAGAATGAAACACTGAACGCTCATCAGGGAAAAACTTCGCAAAGGGTGGCGGTTTATTACAACAATAGCGACGTTCGCCTTGAAGAGGCACCGATGCCCGATCCCCTCGGTCCCGGTGAACTCCTGGTGAAGATTGAAGCCTGCGGGTTGTGCGGCGGCGACACGATGGAGTGGTACCTGGTCCATAAAGCCCCGGTCATCCTGGGGCATGAGCCAACCGGGATTGTGGTTGAAGTGGGGGAGGGCGTGACCAGGTTCAAGCCGGGTGATCGAGTCTTTATGCATCATCATGTGCCCTGCTTCTCCTGTCACGAGTGCCGACGGGGATTCTTCACACTTTGTGAGCATTTTGTGAAGACCCATTTATATCCCCTGGCCTTCTCAGAGTACGTGCGTGTGCCGGCTGAAAATGCAGTGCATGATACCCATCTCTTGCCAGAGAACGTCTCGCTGGAGGAAGGCACGCTGGTCGAGCCGATGGCCTGTGTTGTGAAGGGGATCAAGGTCGCCGGTATTCAGCCGGGTGATACTGTTGCAATTGTTGGCTCGGGCTTGATGGGTCTGGGCTTTGCCCAGCTGGCTCGTGTTTGGGGGGCGGGAATGGTCGTCGTCTTCGATTTCAGCGATTGGCGCTTGCAGAAAGCACTCGAACTTGGGGCAGATGTCGCCATCAATTCCGGGACTGTCGATGATCCAATCCATGCCCTTGCCGAGGTCAACCAGGGACGTGGTGCCGATTCCGTCATTGTGACCCCCAATGGCATCAAAGCCTACGAGTTTGGGCTCTCGCTAGCGGGGAAGGGGTCTACGGTTCATCTCTTCTCGCCCTCAGAACCGGATGCCACGATTTCGATCAAACCCAATGACCTCTTTTTCAAGGAGATCACGCTTACGACGACCTACTCCTGTTCCCATCTTGACACGGCACAGGCATTGGCTTTTATCGCCTCTGGCAGGATTAATGCCCGGGAGATGATCACCCATCGCTTTGGCTTGCACCAGGTGGCGGAGGCGATTGCCTTACTCAAAGACGCAAAGCAATCCATCAAGTCGCTCATCGTTCCCTCATTGACGCAAAAGGTTAAAACCTAAGGAGAACACAATTTATATAATCTGAAATCTTTTCAGGCTTATAAAGTTGTAAGAATTCATTATCTCCGACAACATGATTGTTAGGTCAGTACCTATCAGAACGTGATGAGAATTATGGGAGATCTTGTACTAAGCATTGATATTGGAACATCAAGTTGCAAGGCAGCACTTGTGTCCACTCAAGGAGAATTTGTTGCGTGCAGCAAGAAATCGAGGTAAAGCTCATCCCGTGTGCAAGGGAGTTAAGTTCGAGCTGTGCCGTGGCAATTACTTTCAATCCAGAAAACAAGGAGATGATTCATTCCCTAATCAAGGAACAAGGTGCAATCTACGATGCGATCTATCTCCGCAACAATGATCAGAATTGCTACGCGCTTTGGATAAGACGAGAGTGAATTTACGATCACCCGTAACGGTTAGTTTGGCTTTGGGTATCCTTGCGACAATTGTGGGTCAGTTGGGTGGGATCAACCCACCGGATAATTATGGATTCTGTACGACCTGTCATGGACACGATCTAGTTGTAGGTTTCGTTCAAACGCTCAACATTCAGATCACATCCTCCAATTACCCGGTTGTTCTGTGGCCCCTTCTTACCATAGTGGGTGTTTTCTTGGGTTCAAGAATCACAGCGAAGGCACATCATGAATTTCGAACGGTACCCATTGATCACCCTCTGTGGACCGTACTTCAGGGTTTCTTAGTCATAAGTTTTGCACTTCTTGCACTTGGCTGTCCCATTCGAATGGCGGTTCAGCTTGGAGAGCTCCGTATTGGGGCCTTAGTAGGACTTTTTGGTGTGGTGGTTGGGTCAGCATTTGCGACCTTATGGATAAGAACGCGGAGCTGAGATGATATTAGCTTTTATCTCGTTGATTACCGGGGCAATTGCAGGATGGATTGGGCAGAGATCGAGGTTTTGTTCGGTCGGTGGAATTCGAGATTTAATTCTCGTTCAAGACACGCGATTACTCTTGGGTTCAGCTGCGATTTCCATGGCGGCGTGGGTAATGGTCCCGATAGTTAAACTTGCGGGTCAAGTATCACTTGGCTCCACCAATGATGAATACGCTGAGCGAGTTCATACCGACGTGAACGGAATCGGAAATGAGCCGAACCCGAATTTTAACATCGAACTTTTAGCCGTAGTTGGATTAGGGGGAATGGGGCTGGGGTTCTTTTCCGTCCTTGCAGATGGATGTCCTTTCCGACAGCATGTGCTTGCCGGTCAAGGATATCTGGGAGCTTTGCTATACCTGCTGGGATTTTATTGTGCAGCGTTGTTATTCCAGTATTGGAGCGTGCCACTGATTCGACTCATTCTTGGTTAGCGCATTTCTAAACAAGGGACGCCTTTCTTTCAAGTATTTATGACTTGATGGGATGGATAGCAAGATCAGACTGCTAGTGAGCATTCTAATTTATATAGGAATATGTTATGACGCCCTCAAATGACCTTCTGGTTCGAATTGCCTGGCAATACTACATTGAACGTCTGACACAAAATGAAGTTGCCAAGCGCAACCGAATGTCTAGATCTAAGGTAGCTCGGCTTCTGATTCAAGCAAGAGAAGAGGGGATAGTTGATATTCAAATCAGAGGATTTCCTACAGAAGCCTATGCCCTAGAGACTCAATTGAGACGGACATTTGATCTAGAGGATGCTTTCATTATCCCTGATCAACAAGGGATTGACTCTACTCGAAGAGCTTTGGGTCGTTCTGCGGCTGATTTTCTTCGATCCTTCCTGGATTCAAACGCTAAAGTGGGATTGGGTATGGGGCGAACGCTTGCAGAGATACCAAATTTCCTAATTGACCTTCCGAATATTGGTTGCAACTTTATCGAAATGGTCGGCGGCGCCAGCCGCACAGATGTAGGTTATGACACATATAATGTGAGCTGGCGCCTGGCGGATAAATGTGGTGGTGTGGCGCACCATGTGAACTCCCCGGTTGTGGTCTCCAATGAACGGATGCGCAAT
>JBFENN010000173.1:0-6971 GCA_041551115.1 Anaerolineales bacterium | reverse complement strand
ATGGGAGGGCATTCCTGGGCAGATTATGGACGACTTTCAGCAGTTCACGAACTTGGCACCCTTATTCATAACATAACTTCTATCAACATTCCGGAGAATCCGCGCTCAACGGTCAATATCGGAAAAATTGAAGGAGGTATTTCAATCAACACGATTGCCGATTATGCTGTTATGGAAGTGGATTTGAGATCGACTGATGAGTGGATGCTGGACCAACTTGCTCGCGAATTACAAGTCATCTCCAAGGCAGCTCAAAGGGATGGCTTGGAGGTACGGCTTGAAAAAATCGGCAATCGTCCTGCGGGGAGCATATCACCACAGCATCCTCTGGTTACCACAGCCATCGAATGTTTGGAAGAATTAAATATCCCACCATATCTCAATATTGGATCTACCGATGCCAATATCCCCCTAAGTCGAGGGTTGCCAGCGGTTTGTATTGGTCTAACCACAGGAGCAGGGGCGCACACGGTTGATGAATACATCAACACTCGACCCTTGTCGCACGGTATGGAACAGTTACTAAGCTTGGTTGTTAGGATTTTCAGTGTTTAGCATAGCCGGTTCTTACGATCGCGAATGTATTCTGCCAAGGACATCGATGGCGAAAACCCCCTCTCCCTTTGGCATTACTTGTAGCGGATTGATCTCAATTTCTGTAATTTGGGGAAAATCTGCCACTAACTGTCCAAGCCGGATTATTGCATCCAATACCGCCTCGCGATCTGCAGGAGGCAGATGGCGGTAGCCATATAGTCGTCTCCCAGCCCAGGTTTTATCAAGTAAATATGAAGCCTCCTCCCGAGATAAGGGAGCCAGGGCGAATACTACATCCCCAAATTTCTCCACCTCCACACCACCCGATCCGAACATCACCATCGGGCCAAATTGCGGATCCTGCAGCCCTCCGATAATGATCTCTTGCCCGGGAGTGAGCATTTTTTGGACATGGACTCCGCTCAGTGTAGCATCAGGTCGGTACTGTCTAGTATTCGATATTATTTTTTCATAGCCATCTTCAACTGCCTCAGGGTTATTTATATTAAGCAGCACACCGCCAATATCCGATTTGTGAAGGATATCTGGTGATGCGATTTTCAAAGCTACTGGATATCCATAAAGGTTGGCTTGCTGTATTGCGCTTTCGGGTGAGGTCGCGATTTCTGATGGAGCTGCTGTAATTCCATATACCTGGAGAATTTTTGTCAGTATAGCTGTTCTATGTGCACTCGAATGACTCTCTGCGAGCAGCGCAGCAACTGTTTCACGGTCGACTTGACAGCATTCTACAGGTGGATCTAGTTCGCGGCGCAGGTATTCTGTGCGCTCTACGAGCACAGCCAATGCAGAAGCCGCTCGTTCTGGGAAACGGTATTCTGGAATTTGGGCGGCGCGGAAATGTTCTACCGCCTCTTGAATTAACTTTTCACCCATTAAGGCAATGATGACGGGTTTATCGGTATCGTGTATGACAGGGATGATTGCTTTTGCGACAGCACCCGCTGTATGCATCGGTGGGGGCGGCAAGATCACCATCACAGCATCAACACCTGGGTCGTTCACGATAACATTCAAGCAGCGAGCATATTGTTCCGGTGACGCGGTCGCGAGCATATCAACTGGGTTGTGCAAGCTGGCAGCTTGTGGAAGGGTATCACGGAGAGCATTTTGGGTATATATTGAAAGACTAGCCAGACGCAGCTGGTGAGCTTCGATTGCATCGGCGGCAGTGACACCAGGACCACCGGCGTTGGTCAAAACCGCTATCGAGCGTCCTTCGGGCGGTTTGCACCAGGCAAGGGCTCTCGCCCAATCAAACATTTCCTCACTTGTGTCGGCGCGGATCACACCGGCGCGCCGGAAGGCGGCATTAAAAGCCGTTTCCTGTCCGGCCATCGCACCGGTATGTGATTCAACTGCACGTTGCCCTCCAGCGTAGCGACCAACCTTAATTGCAATGATCGGTTTGTGACGTGTAAGTTCACTTGCGACCGATACGAACCTGCGGCCATCACTGACAGCTTCTAAATACAGCGTAAGTACCCGAGTAAAAGGATCTGCTGCCACTGGTGGCAAAATATCGGTTTCGTTGACATCCCCCTGGTTGCCTAAACTAACCAGTCGTGAGAGCCCAAATCCTTGACCACGTGCCCAATCGATTACTGCCGCACATATAGCTCCAGAGTGTGATATGAACGCTACCTCACCGGGCAGCGGTCCTGGTGGAGGAAGAAACGTTGCATCCAATGGCAGATGTGTATCAAGCAAACCGATGCAGTTTGGGCCTACCAGTCGCATAGTGAAATGTTCAGCAATTCCGATGCACTCTCTTTCCAATGCCGCTCCTTGCTCCCCGGTTTCCCTGAAACCACCAGAGGCGATTATGGCAGCGCGAATACCACGCTCACCACAGTCACGTAAGGCACGTGGGACAGCGTTTGCTGGTATCAAAATTATCGCCAGGTCAATCGGGTCAGGCGCCTCGACAAGACTATGGTAGATAGGGTTCCCAAAGAGACGGCCTCCTTTCGGATTGATGAAGTGTACTAAGCCTCGGAAGTTGCTTTGGACCAAATTGCGGGCTAAACCATATCCCAGCTTGGTTGGATTCTGGGAGGCACCGATTACTGCAATTCCTTGTGGTAAGAAAAAAGGGGTAAGCGAATTATCATAACTTTTGGGCATTATCACATTTCCGTGTAACGTAGTTACCTGGTGTTCGGGCTATTTATGATATTGGTGTTGACGTGAATAGTTAGCAATGAATTTCGATCTGGCAGGATTGGTAAAAGTGCACAGGGATATGGTAGTATTCTCCGTGAGTTTTTTCCCAATCAACGTCACGACCATTAAGGAGCACACGTTTTGGTGACATAGGTAGCTTGATTGTTACATGTCCGGTAGAGGCTCCTGGGCGGGATATGCGGAATTGAAGAAGCGTGCCATTCCACTGCCAGCTTGTTATTTCTAAACCCTGTGATAGGTGTAGATTGCTGCCGGTGAACTGTGGGACCCCTTCAGTGAATGGGCGCACCGCCAAAGCGAGCACACCATGTGGAGCAATGCCAGGGAAGGTGATTCCTTCCTTGCCAGATACGTATTGACGCTCGTTCCAGAAATCTGCTAATAAATATTGTTTGTTGTTATCTAATCCGAATTCTTCAGGGGAGAATAACATATCTTGAGCGGTATCTTGCCAATTCACAAAAGTCAGCAGGTGCCAAGCTCCGGTACAATTTTCTAGATCGATCCGTAAATGTTGTGGGGATGCTCTATCGAACCAGTCAGGTATATGCGGAGTTTTGCCGATGACAGGTAAAATTACTTCAGCGAATCGTAAGCGTTCTGGTGGTAGATTTTTCAAATCGTCAGACAGCAGTAAAGCTCCGCCGCTCATTGCTATTATCGTTGCCAGGGTCTCTACTTCGTCTGGAGTTAGATCGGTTGTACCACTTAAGAGCAGGCAGTCAGGATCGTTTAGCCACCAGCGTTTGTGCATGAAAGCTCTGGTAATCGTGTTTTGGAGTGCGTTCCTGGCACTGGGCATACTCGGTTCAGGACGAAAGAAAAATTGGTTGTTTAGGTAGGTAGGTGTCCATTGTGGAGCAACGTCTGGGCCGATACGCATCATATCTGCAATACCGATTGCCGATCCAAGCGGGCAACCGCACCCCACCAATGTTGTGTTATCTCCGGCTCTATCTCGCAGCTCTGCTAAGGCTCGCCGCAGGATTTGTGCCCTGGTAAGTGTTTTGTTCGCCCGGCTGCCTTTCAGGGCCCCGGCATATAGAAAGTCGAGTTTTAAATAGGAGAAGCCCCACTCGTGAACGGCTGTATCGACTGTACTTGCGGCGTAGTCTAAAGCGTCAGGGTGTGAAAGGTCTAAGGCTGCTGTGAACGTATTCCAAATGAATCCAGCGTTTACAGGTTGCCTGAATCGGCCTCGTAGCAGCCAATCTGGATGGTCTCGTGCTAATTTGGAGCCGCGGTGAAGGATGAATGGAGCTAACCAAAGACCCGGTTGCATATCTTGATCGTGGATTTCTTTGGCTAAACCTTTCACTCCCTTCGGAAATCCCGGGCTGAAGGAGAACCAGTCGCCAACTTGGGATTCAAATCCATCATCGATTTGGATCAAATCCAGCGGAATCTCGTTCCGTACAGCAAGCGCAGCGGACATATTCGTTCGGATATCGAGCTCGTTTACCTCTTGGAAATAATGGTACCAGGAGCACCAACCCACCGGGATTGATGATTGAAGTATCCTTCTTGAATTCTTGTTTTCCTCCTTGAACGCTGATTGGTCAAGTTTGTGCTGTTGAGCGACAGCATCTAGATAAACACCCAAAGGATCAGGGTGGTCAATTTCGAGTGGGTAAAGGCAAGCCCAATCGGTTGACATTTGTTTACCTGGCTCCAACAGCACACCATCACCATTCGCCCACATGTGAATTGTGGGCGCTCTTTCTCTTATATCTACTTCGATTGATCCGAATTGCTGTTGTTGCGAGAGGTACCCTACTAACCAGGCTCTGCGTCGTAGGATATCACCAACGATGGCGAACATGTCACTAGAGAACTTGCCTCGATGTTTTGTATCTGGAGTACCAGGATTAATTGTTATCGGTTTCTGGAACGGTCCGAGGCGGCTTCGCACCGGTTTGGTATTGGCTTGATAAGCACCGCAATAGGACCAGGACTGCCAGCCATTAGAAAAACATGCCAAGGAATTCTCCGGTGTATAGTTGTCTGAACTAACACTGAGCTGGATCCGACTTGAAGGCGGATTGATGATGAGGGAATCGAAACTCTCAATGTAGATAGGTTTTGCGCCAAGATTTTCAATTTGCAGCTTCCACAAGAAAAGCGGGAAATCCTGCGGGAGTGCGAATGTAATGTTGGTGGTTAATCCAAGTTGATCTGGATAACTTCTCAAGACAAATTGATTTAGAGGACCATGTGGGGATGGGGTATTCTCAGTTCTCTCTGCTTCATGCCAGCGCCAGTGTGTAGCGGTTATGTGCTTTCTTGTGGATGAGCGAATATGCCAGCCGAGTTTCGCACCCTCGATCAACAAAATCGGCATTTCATGTGTGGCAATGTTCCAGTTTGAATCAGATAGATTGAACTCAAATCGGAAGTAGCGATTAGTTAGTGTCTCGATCATTTATATATCCGATACTGGTCTTGGAGACGAAATTCTACACAGTCCATCGAGTATACTCTACAGCATGTCAGTAGAAAACATAAATCCTGAAGGAACTTCAAACATCCTGTACCTTGTTCGACATGGAGAGAACCAAGCCAACATCACAAAAGAACTGTCATGTCGTATCGTGGATTATCCACTTAACGAAAAAGGCCGGCTACAGGCTGATCAAACTGGCAAATCTTTTCTGACACAGCAGGTTAATGAAATCTATTGCTCCCCCCTGAAAAGAGCCGTGGAAACAGCCGAGATCATAAGCTCGTGGGTGAATAGAGAGGTTGTCATTATGGAAAATTTCCGCGAACTAGATGTTGGCGAGCTTGAGGTTATGGGAAACAGTCCAGATGCATGGCGGATCTATTTTGAAGTACTGGAAAGCTGGCAAAGTGGAAATCCTGAAAAGTATTTTCCGGGGGGCGATAATTATTTTACTGTGCGCGACCGGATGCGTATTGGAGTTGAACGAATATTAGCTGATAAACGGAGTTGTTCGGTTATTATTGTCGGTCATGGGGGGCTTTTTACGACCAGTATGTTTGATTTATGTCCGGGTTTGGAAATATCGAGCCTGATGAAAATACAAAACCACAACTGCTCAGTTAGCGAACTACAAATGCAGTATATTGACAACACCTGGCATGGTGAACTGCTGCGCTGGGCAGATATCTCTCACCTGCATGGTAGTGCAGCAGAACTGGTTTCTGGCGTTCCGGAGAAAGCAGCTTTCTATGCTGACTAGATTGATACTACTGAGCAGCTCTGAGCTAACTATGGGTTTGCAAACTTGTGCTGTGTTTCAATATTTTCCACGTTCGGCCATGAATACTAATATTAGAGATAGGTATTTGTGTCTAATAAACTGCTTAAATTGGTTCGTAACCTTTTCATTCAGAGATGCATCCAATGAATAACAAGAACACCCGTGATGGTTTTTCACTAGCAGCCTTACAAATTGGCGACAAGGCAGAATTTGCACGAGTTGTAGACACATATTATGAGATGATTTATCGCCTCGCTATCAGGATGCTCAACAATCCCCAAGATGCTGAGGATGTTCTCCAGGAGACTTTCATTAAAGCCTACCGGAATTTTAAAAACTTTGATGGGCGTTCAAGCGTCTCAACCTGGTTGTACCGAATTGCTACCAATGAGGCATTAATGTTTCTCCGGCGCCATCGCCCTGACACCACATCCATTGATGATACCCGTGAAAACGATGAAGGTCTGGAAAGACCTACTTATATTGTGGATTGGTGCTGCCTCCCAGAGGAAGA
This sequence comes from Anaerolineales bacterium, assembly GCA_041551115.1. Taxonomy (GTDB): domain Bacteria; phylum Chloroflexota; class Anaerolineae; order Anaerolineales; family UBA4823; genus DAOVXM01. Next base: position 488 of record JBFENN010000173.1, on the reverse strand, counting down.
ATTAATGTCTGCCGAGGCTCAAGCCCACCTTGATGAAGCTGTGGAAAGCTTGCCTCCCAATTTGCGAGTCGTATTTATCTTAAGAGATATCCATGGCTTGTCGACTAGGGAAACTGCCGATGTGCTTAATTTATCGGAGATGGCAGTAAAGACTCGCCTGTCGCGGGCCCGTTTCAAGCTGCGAGAGCTGCTCTCAAAGTATTTTGGTGAAAAAGTAGGAGAGGAAAGTTAATTATGATGAGTCATGAGGATTGCCGCTATCTGTTAGGATCTTTGTCAGAGTTTGTCGATGGCTCATTGGAAATTGATGTTTGTGCCGAGATTGAACGCCATCTGGCAGAGTGTGATGACTGCCGGATAGTGGTTGATTCGCTCCAAAAGACGATCTACCTGTACCACGCATCCGCTGAAAAGGCTTCTATCCCAGAGGGGGTTAAAGAAAGATTGTTCCGCAGCTTGGAACTGGACGATTTATTGCAGCAGTAATT
>JBFENN010000172.1:0-7033 GCA_041551115.1 Anaerolineales bacterium | reverse complement strand
GGCAAAGTATAAACTACCGGGGGAGCTGCCCTGGCTGATTGCATCTTACCACCCAAGTCGCCAAAACACTCAAACCGGTTTGCTGACGCAGGCAATGTTCGCTGAGGTCTGGCAGGTTGCAAACCTTTTATCTCATGACATTTGCAGCGAGACATTATCGAATTCCGATAACTAGCAGATCTTTCCATGCATGCTGTCTAGCTATCCTGGTGATTGCTTGAGCCCTTTTGATCTACGTCAGAGCCATGAAATTATCTTGAGGCTTCATGGCTTGCTAGATCAAATCTGACGGCAGAGTAATATTTTGGGTTTCCTAGTTCTGTATTACCCGATTAAGATTAAACCCAGCACTAACAAGAGCAACTAGATCTTTGCTGTTCAAATCCCCAACCACTGAAAATCAGATCGTACCCCTACCGGGTCTATCCAACCATTTTGCGATGGCAAGTTCTATGACTAAAGGTCGTCACAAGTGCGAATAATGGTCCCCAACAGATAAGATGTCATGATGACCATAAGGATAACGTAGGGTCAAAGCGATTGTTTGCGTACAGGTCTCGTACAAACAAAACATCTTCCTTTATCTTGGGTGTATCTAAAGAGAATCATCAATGACAGATGAGCCGATTCTTTCCTCAAACTGTATGAACCATTTCATAGGTGAATTCCGTCGGAAAAGTTAGGCTCAAAACTAGATTATAATCGCCATACCACTCGCAAAACCGATGGCCAAGTCCTATCTGAAGCAACTGGAACCAATGGAGTTAACTTGATGAGCAAGTGTGGGATATGAAAGTGTGAAATCATGCGGGCCGTAGACATCATTATTAAAAAACGCGATCAACAGGAACTGACGCAGCAGGAAATTGATTTCTTTATTCAAGGTTTTTCGAGCGGAGCGATTCCAGATTACCAAGCCGCTGCGTTTGCGATGGCAGTACTGTTGAACGGGATGACCGAGGGTGAAACTACTGACATGACCCTGGCGATGGCGCACTCGGGCGAAATGATCGATCTGACACAAGTTGTTCCAGTAGCTGTAGACAAACACTCGACCGGAGGTGTTGGGGATAAAACATCACTGGTTGTTGCACCAATTGTTGCTGCGTGTGGATTACCTGTCGGCAAGATGTCTGGTCGTGGCTTGGGTTTTAGCGGGGGAACACTTGACAAGATGGAATCCATTCCGGGATTCAGAATAGATTTGTCAACCGAGGAGTTTATCAGGCAGCTGGTTAAGACCGGCATCGTTTTAACCGGACAGAGTGCTGACCTAGCTCCTGCTGACGGTAAACTTTACGCATTGCGTGATGTAACTGGTACCGTTCAATCCACACCGTTGATCGCTTCATCGGTGATGAGTAAGAAAATTGCGGCAGGTGCTCAAGCGATCGTTCTTGATGTAAAGCTCGGTGTGGGTGCATTTATGCCTGATTTGAACAGTGCACGCGATCTGGCTGAATTGATGGTTTCAATTGCGCATATTGCTGGGCGAAAAGCGGTAGCATTGCTTTCTGATATGAATCAACCATTGGGGATTGCAGTTGGGAATGCACTAGAACTAAAAGAAGCGATCCGCACACTTCATGGAAACGGTCCACCTGATTTCCACGAGCACTGTGTGGAAATCGCTGCCTATATGTTGACACTCGGCGGAATAGTGAGTACTGTAGAAGAGGGGCACCGGCTCGCCGCAGAAAAACTTCAGGATGGAACTGCTTGGGGCAAGTTCTACGCGCTGGTCAGTGCCCAAGGTGGTGATACCGCTTACATTGAATCACCAGAACGATTACCGCAATCTGACTTGCAGCAGACGGTCAAGGCAAATCATAGCGGCTATATTAAAGAACTCAATGCCAAAATTATTGGTGAGACTGTCGTCGCTTTAGGAGGTGGTCGGGCTATGAAAGGGGATCAGATTGACTACGGGGTTGGGGTTGAGGTCTTACACAAGGTGGGGGATCAAATCGAAGCTGGAGAGGCTTTATATAGAGTTCATGCTTCCAACAGTACAAGTATGGCTGTCGCTTGCCAATCACTGGGCGCTGCGTGTATCATTCAGGAGGACCCAGTACATGCCTTACCACTCTTCTATGGTGTGATCACAAAGAGTTAATATATATATTGCCTGTTCCAGTAACTACTGCTTGTGATCAGTGTATGCTTTATAGTCATCGATGAATTTCTTAGGCTGTTTCGCATACTGATCTAGGGGGATGTCGCCTTCTGTTAGAGCAGTTAACGTTTTGACGAGGAATTTATTGACAGGTGTGGGAATATGGGTTTGTTCCCCGAAGCGAGCAACTGCTCCATTGAGATAGTCGACCTCACTCTTCCCGTGATTGACGCGCAGATCGATATGGAAGGAAGGCATCTTACCACCCCGTCCAGCCCCAATCGCATTCTTCAGTAGTGTCCGGCTGAGTGCCGAGGGGAGATTCCGTACTGCAAATGTGAGGGCTCGCACGGGTGTGCCGGGTAAGTCAACAACCTGGATATCCAAGGCTGACATAACATTAAGAGCTTCTCGTAATTGATGGATTTCCATATCGCACAATTCTGGATCTTCATAGATCTCGTATGGGGTCATATCTAAGATCGCTGAGGAAGCATTTGAGATCAGATTGGTAAGTAGCTTGGACCACTTCATATCGGCCCCATGTGCGTATAGGCGGGCATTTAACTCAGCGTTATTGAAGATATCGATCAGGTTGTGGGAGAATTCGTGTTCAGCGGAGATTCCCATCCCGCGAAATCGTTCTACGATGATATTGCCAATATCTCTGCGCCCGATCGCAGTTGTAAGCGTACCAGCAATTACTTTTTCTTTACCAAGCGCTTCTTCAATCTTGGTTTCATTTTCGACACCATTCTGCATACAGAGCAGCGGTGGCGTGTTGGCATCATATTGACTCAGCGCTTTCAACGCATTATTTGTGTCATAAGATTTCAAGGCGAACAACATCAAATCATACTTGTTTACCGTCAGGGCTGCCCCAAGATCGCTGGTAACATTGACATTATCTAAGTGGACTTCTTCAGCCGGAAGCGCTAATGTCAAACCTTGGATGGCTAATCTCTTTGCAGGCTCTGGGCGTTCCACAAAGGTAACTTGATGTTTCTTGAGTGCCAGACTGCCGCCGATGTAGGTTCCAACAGCTCCAGCCCCAAGAACAAGTAAATTTAGTTTTTCAATTGTCATTTGGGTGGGTAATCCCTTCAATTATCCAATTATGAGATTGTTCTCGGTCTGTTGCTGATATATATGTTGTATTGTGAAATTGAAAACGAGGTCCTTGGTAATTCGGTTGCGGGGTTATTCCAAGTATTGCATACATGCTCATATTCAAAATAGCACCATGAGAAACAACTAAGTAGCGTGCTCATCTTTCTGCAGCAGTGCTGCGTATCCCCGACTTGCTCGTAAATAGAGATCACAGAACGATTCGGCATCTGGATGGATGGGTGAATACGGTGAGAGAAATTCGGGCGACGGGTAAAGGCAGCGCATTTCTTCGGAACGCATACTCCCATTTACACCAGTATCACGTTCCATCCAAACGGGATCAATTTCAAGTGCTACTCCTAACTTGTGAGCGATGATCTCAGCTGTATGGTGTGCCCGGGCTAATGGACTTGAGATCACCAGGTCAAGTTCGACCCCAGTCCCATCCCAATGGTCTGCTAATGTTTGCACTTGCCTAATCCCATGCTCTGTAAGGGGGTAGTTTGCATGTCCTTGGTAGCGACCTTCAGCATTGCTTTTTGACTGACCATGACGTAGAAAGGTAAACTCGTATGATGGCGGTGATGAATGAGGTGATGATTGTGAGTTCATTACATTCTGGATGGGGAAGCAGTCAATCGTATCTGCCAATCCAAGCTAGTATAACACGCTCATTCTGATGGAAATTAGCAATACACAATAGGATGTTTCCCCGAGTGATTGTTACTATTACTCAATAATGTGAAAAATCTGAGATGAAAACAAAAGATATCCCATTTACGGAAGTTGGAAAATCTGCTCTCGTATTGCGTTTCACCAATTTTTTGCTCCCTGCAGGAATGCTTCTCCGCGAATGGGTTTCTTTCCGGCAAGCTGCAAGTTATCTATTACGAGCAAGCCATCTGAAGTACCAAAAGCCGGCAAATCCCCGAAGATGATCGTCTTCCCTGGCCCGGGTGTGTTGGCGTCTTGGGCATGCGCACGCAAGATTTTTAGCCGCTGGCCAGACCAAATCGTATAAGTTCCGGGCCAGGGAGTGAACGCTCGCACACGCCGGGCTAAAGCTACGGCTGCTTCATTGAAATCCAAACGTCCAGCATCTTTGTTTAGCATTGGAGCATATGTTGCCAGCGAATCATCTTGAGCTTGTGGGGTAATCTCACCATTCAGGTATGACGGAAGAGTATCAAGTAGCAATACAGCACCCATATCAGCCAGTCTACGGCTGAGGTCGATTGATGTTTCACTTCGGCCAATCGTTGTCCGACGCTGGTTGAGGATGTCTCCTGTGTCAACGCCTGCGTCCATACGCATAATCGTGACACCGGTTTCAGTATCGCCATTTAGGATCGCTGCCTGGATTGGAGCTCCGCCACGCCAGCGCGGCAGCAAAGAAGCGTGTATATTAATACAGCCATGAGTTGGCAGCTCAAGGACCGATTTGCGAAGAATTTGCCCGTAGGCTGCTACCACGATCAAGTCTGGCCTCCAAAGCTCAAGCTGTGCTTGGGCTTGACTTTCCTTGAGTGATGTCGGTTGGATAAATGCAACATCTAATTGCATGGCCACCTCTTTAACGGGTGGAGGACTGAGGACACGCCCACGTCCGGCTGGCCGGTCAGGTTGGGTGACGACTCCCACAAGGTTGTATTTCTTCGCTAGGGAACGTAATGTGGGTGTAGCAAAATCTGGAGACCCCATGAAGACAATTTTTTCAATCATAGGTTGATTTTAACACACGGAGAAATTTATCGTTCAGATATCAATTTAGCTACTTGTATTGACGATTCAATAACCAGGTCGCATAATAAGATAAATTTGCAACCACCCTTCATGAGGAGGTAATCACACAATGATCCGTGATCTGATTAGAAAGAACCGTAGCTACCGCCGCTATCACCAGAATATACCTTTAGAGATGAGCACATTAAAATCTTTGGTCGATCTAGCCCGGCAAACCCCTTCTGCCGCGAACAAACAGCCTTTGAAGTATATCCTATCCAATCAGTCTGCTGTAAACGATGAAATATTCAAACAGCTTGCATGGGCGGGTTACCTAAAACAATGGCCGGGTCCAGAAGAAGGTGAAAAACCAGCTGCGTACATCCTGTTATTAGCCGATAAAAACATCAGCCAGGTAATAAATTGTGACCACGGTATTGCCGCGCAATCCATTTTGCTCGGGGCGGTTGAACTCGGCTTCGGAGGCTGTATTTTGACGTCGGTAAATCGGAGTAAGTTGACCGAAGCCTTAGACATACCTTCTCATCTGGAAATCCTGCTGGTTATCGCACTCGGTAAACCAAAGGAAACAGTCATCCTAGAAGAAATGCCTGATGATGGTGATATAAAGTATTGGCGTGATGTGGATGATCGACACCATGTCCCGAAAAGAGCACTAGATGAAATTATCTTGGCTGAGTATAAGGACTACTAGATCAACGGATTAATAATCGCGAGAGCAGTATAAAATCAACAGAGGATGTGTACACTACCTTCGACGTATCCTTAGGCGAGTGGTAACTGCCCGATTTTTGCGATCACATGCACCGGTTGAAGGTTGTATGGTGGGGGAATTATGTTAGTAGGGATTTCTTCACCATTGACCAGTATAGTCAGTTTGTCACCTGGACCGACGCGTTCGACCTGAATCGAGTAGTGAATCCCACGGAAGCGTCGTACTGCGGAAAATCCTTTCCAGCCAATTGGTATTCTGGGGTCTACGATTAATCCTTCGTAATCTGGGCGGATTCCCAAGATCCATTGGGTGATCGCGACAAAGTTCCACGCTGCTGTACCAGTTAACCAGCTGTTCTTGGCTTCACCGAAAGTTGCTGCGTCTCGTCCCGCAATCATTTGTGCGTAGATGTATGGCTCGCAGCGGTGGATATCACTGATCTCTTCGCGCGAGGAAGGATTGATACGAGAATAATATTCAAAAGCCAAATCGCCATATCCAAGTTTCGCAGCGGCAATCATGATCCATGGGTTGGTATGGCAGAAGATACCTGCGTTTTCCTTATAGCCAGGTGGGTAGGTTGATATCTCGCCTAGATTCAGATAGTAGCGGGTGTAGGCTGGTTGGTGTAGCAAGATGCCATGCTGAGTGGCGAGTCGATCGGCAACTGCTTCAAGGGCCAGTTTCGCTTGTCCAGTGTCCACACCTATACCGGCCATAGCACAAACACCTTGTGGCTCGATGAAAATCTGACCTTCCTCACAACCTTGTGAACCGATCTTATCTCCATTATCGTCATAGGCGCGCAGGAACCACTCCCCATCCCAGCCATATTCGAGTGTCGTATCCGTAAGTTGGTCTACGGCGATTTGATAGTCAATCGCTTCTGCGTGTCGGTTAAGATGATCTGCGATTACGCTCATTTCGGAGGCAGCAAGGACAAACAGCCCAGCAATGAACACTGACTCAGCAGTTTGCCCATCCTTATTGGTGGTTGTTTGGAAGGATTCGCCCGACTGCTCGGAAAAAGTGTTAAGGTTCAGGCAATCGTTCCAATCGGCGCGACCGATCAAGGGCAATCCATGTGGTCCAAGGCGTTCAAGTGTATAGCGGATACTGCGCTGCAGGTGATCATATAATGTTTGTTCGCTGCCTGGTGAGTTATCGTATGGCACCATTTCTTCCAATATCGTCCAATCACCACTCTCTTTGAGATATGCTGCCACCGCGAGGATGAGCCACAATGGGTCATCATTGAAATTGCTGCCAACTGCGTCATTGCCCCGCTTGGTGAGCGGCTGGTATTGATGATACGCTCCGCCATTCTCAAGCTGAGTCGCAGCCAGGTC
>JBFENN010000171.1:0-7045 GCA_041551115.1 Anaerolineales bacterium | reverse complement strand
TACATGGGGGACCCATTTACCATCGCCTACTGGGGCTCGGAAGGACGGGTCGACACACCCGCCGGGATCACTGCCGAGCTGCAGGAGTACCGTCTGCCAGCCGACACCAATCTCCCGCTCAGTTTTACGACGGATAGGGCTGAGTTCCCGCCTTTAGCGGGTATGCCCCCTGAGCAGATGTTTGGACCCAATTTGGATGTCATTGAAGTGATCTATAGTGAAGGATGGGGGCTCGATGGACAAGGTGCGGCTTTGCTGTACATCGTTGAAGGTTCTGCATCAAACGTCTACTGGTTTGGACTTGTCTACTCGGATAAACATTTCGATAAGTAGCTCACGAACCCAAGTTTAGATCGCATAGCTCGTTCAATATTGAGCATGAAAATCCTGGTGGTGATTTAGTTTCACTGCCAGGATCCTTTTTGTTCATCTTCTGGTATCGGTCTTCTATGAAAAACTGCCTGGTTTCTAGATGTTGGCAATGGTATTGAACTCAGTGTTAATTAGTTCTTAAGTGCCCATACCAAATAATGCTAACCGATGAAGATAAGTGTATCTGCCAGGCACGCACTGAACCTAAAGATATATAAAGTGACCGGTTCCTGGCGGCATGATTTGGGTTTACCCATCGACAAATAGAGCACCATAATGATGGCGAAAGGTCGGTTTACCCAATTCGTCCCGTCACCCATAATGGTGCTAAGTTTAGCAACTCCCTGTGATTTTGCTCACAAGGAGGATGGGAATATGGGTATGCTCATCAGGAATTGGGACTGGATTTGACGGATGAAGAACAGCAGCGAACACCCGATCATTCGCAACTGCGCTGGGGAACACGGGTGCGTTGATAATCAGAGCCAGACGCAGTACAAAAAAAATATATTCCGATTTGATATTCTCATTTTGTACCTCTTTGGTGCAAAGCAAAGAAGAAATCCGCCGATGATAACCGGGCAAACGATGATTACACCAATGCGATGCTTGAATCTCGATTGACAGCGAGCCAGCGCTTGAATGTATATAATTGAAGATGGCAATCTCTACTAATTATTTGGAACAGGTCAAGTGCAAGCAGTGAGTTTAGAGCCGTCATTGCACAATTTAACGAGTGCGGGCAAAAATCATATAGATCTGTTTGCAGCCCCTGGCAGCTGAGCCTCATAGATACTGAGCATAGTCCAAGGACTGGTAGCATGGGAATTATATGAATGCTTTCCCAGCAGATATAGAGGCGTTGGCGGAAAGAATCCTCGCCGCCACTGACTGCCCAGTGGTGCACAGCCGGATCTTTCTAGATGTATTTCAGCTGCCGGAGCATGATCTCAGGTTGCGGGCAGCCCGAAAGCGGCTTGAAAGCAGTCAGCAGGTCCAGATTCTATTACAGGAGCAGTATCCGGAAGGCAGCTGGGGCCGCTTCCATTCCAGGGATTCGCGTCTAAAACAACATATCCACACCACGGAGATGGGCGTGGAACGAGGGGTAGCCCTCGGGTTGGGTCCTTGGCACCCGAACATAGCACGAACGCGCGACTACCTCGGTGCTCTATTGTCTGGAGTGGTTGATTTCCCAGACCCGCCGGAAGTGAATAAGCGCTGGGATACTGGCGTTCAGCTGTTCACTGCAAGCACCTTAGCCCGGCTCGACCCTCAAGACAAGCAACTTCAACCTGTACGCACGCTATGGCGTGAGATCACGCTGCAGACATTTCTCCACGGGACTTACGATGAGGCAGCCGAGACCCAAGCACATGCTACATTAACCTCTGCGCCGGTGTCGGGCAGCTACCTTGTCCTCCGTAATAAGTATGCCCTCTACCTGCTGGGTTCGCAATCCGGGACCCTGCCTGTAGGCATCGAAAAAGCACTGCTGGGATGGCTTTGGTCGCAGCCGCAGGGGATTGGTTATTTGAGCGTCCCGTTGAAAGCGCCTCTAGAAACCTTGCCTATGGGGGCGTTTGAGCGCTGGTTTGCATCCTTGGAACTGATGAGTATTGGCTTTCCTACTTGGGTGAAATATGCCTCAGATAGTATGGCCTGGTTATAGGAACATCGTAACGTGGATGGGTTGTGGGATTTTGGTCCCCGTGATCCTACCTCGTGTGTGCTGCCATTTTCCGACCACTGGCGGTCGCCTCACAACCGTGTGATTGATTGGTCAACCAGGACTGTGTGTCTTTACGCCCGATATTACCGGGCACTCGATCAGCTTGGATCTAACACTTACCCCAATAACAAGATGGAGAAAACATGATCAGGCATATCGTATTATTCCGCTACCGGGAATCTGCCCAGCAAATCCACATTGACCAGCTTACCAGCGCGTTTCTTGAGCTCAAATCCAAGATTCCAGGGATTATTGCGATTGAACATGGCACCAACGATAGTCCAGAGGAGAAAAATATGGGTTTCTCCCATGGATTTCAGCTAACTTTTCAGGATCACAACGCGCGCGATGTCTATTTGCCCCACCCTGATCACGCCGAATTTGGAGAGTTGCTGGATAAACTCGATATCGTCGCCGATGCCTTGGTCTTTGATTACCAGGTGATGTGACTCAGGAATACTTGGGAACTTGTCTCGGCATTCAGTCAGATACTGCAACATAACAGTGCTGGGGAGTCTCAGTGATATTTGAATATGAAATCTTGATCCGTTGTGAGCCCCCGTCCGCATTTGCTTTCCTCCGTGATAAACACGCTTTTCCGCAGAGCGAAGGCTCGCCAGTGCTGTCCCTTGAGAAATTAACTCCGGGACCGGTTGGGGTAGGAATCCACTTCAGAGAGGTAGTTCAGATGCTTCCTTGCTTCCGTGGGGAGATACTTTCAGAAGTGACGCGCTGCGATCAGTCTGCTCATTTGGAGGAAAGTTTCCAAGGACCTTATATGCGTGGGTACGTAGCTTACACGTTCAGAGCAGAGGATGGGCAGACACGCTTGGTGCAATTCGAAAGACTGCAATTGCTTGGTTGGTTGCAGGTCTTTAGTTGGGCAGTTGCTTTGATGCTAAAATCACGCCTGCAGTCACGATTAAGGGATATCAAGATGGTGTTGGAAAGCCGGTAGGCGCAGAAATCGTTTACTCGTGTGCAGAGAAAATGTTTATAGCCAGCGTCAGCGCGCATTTCTCTAGCCGGTGGTTTCGGCTCTAGGTAAGCTAACTAGAAAGCTTGACCTCACTTCCTTTTCTTCAATGCTCACGCTAAAAAATTGTCGCGATCGGCCCGGTAATAGAGACCGATCTCCCGCCGCCAGGCATCGAGGACCTGCATGTTCCCTAGCGTATCATTCCAGCTCATATACGGTGATTGCCCCTGCTGTATGAAGTCGGCAACTGTATCGGCTTCATAGGTGTATAGATCACGGTCAGGTTCGGTGACAATTTCTTCTGCCGGGCGGTCGTCATAATAGTTGATTGTGAACGAGGCGGGAGGGATGGCTGTGTCCAAAGGTACCGGTTTCTCCGCGAACCGTACCGGTGATGAAGGCACCCAGAGAACTGGCACATGGATATAGCCGCGTGATCCGTAGATAACAACATGCGATTCGCGTTCGCAATCCACGCCGCATGCTAATTGGGCGATGATCCCGTTCTCAAACCGCAGCACTGCTGAAGAGTACAGGTCTACCTCGGTTGGTCCGAATTTCGCCTCCGCTTTTACGGCAACTGGCTCAAGGAAACGCTGACCTGAAGCGGCTCCAGCAATCATCCGGGCTGCCGAGGCGGGATAGCAGCCAACGTCCAGGATGCTGCCGCCGCCAAGTTCTTTAGCGTACAGCCTTGATTCAGGGTCTTCAGGTCCCTGGAAAGAAAGCGTTGCTCGCAGCATCCGCACTTGACCGATCACTCCTTGCCGGAGCGCATCAATCAACCGGGTGGTCTGTGGGTGGCAGCGGTACATGAAGGCTTCCATTAAGAAGACATCGTGTTTATCTGCCGCATGGATCATGGCCTGTGCTTCTTGGGAATTCATACCGATGGGTTTCTCAACCAAAATGTGCTTGCCAGCTTCAGCTGCCTTGATGACCCATTTTTTGTGTTCCGGATGGATGGTGGATATATACACCACATCTACATCCTCGTCAGCAAGCAAACCCTCATAGCCGAGATACCATTTGGGTACGTCATACTCGCGTGCCATCTGCTGGGCATTATCGCCAACCCGGCTGGCGACCGCGTACGCCTGACCTGTTTTAGAGAACCGCAGCCCGTTGCAGAACACGCGGGCAATCACGCCGGCACCGATAAAGCCCCAATTCAGCATAGTTGGATTCTCCTTCAAGAACGAACCAGTTGGTAGTTGATGTGGCAGATACTGCTCGCTGCGCAAGTGGTATCAGACCCGCCTTGCACTTCTCTATGTCTATGATTTTATCTTAAAACAAACAATTTCACCCAATATGGCAGCAATTTTATATTCTTTATTGATACTGTGTCGGTTGAAATGGATGGCGAGCTAAGCTCAATACTGTCCTATCTCCAATTCGGATGAAAAATGACTTATGCTGCACCATGGAAATTCCTCCCTGAGAATATCGTCAGAGGAATAAGACCATGTTGTTGTGCAGCTTACTTCTTCTGTTCCCACCGCTCGCCAAGCGTGATGAAATCATCAAGGCTCAAGAAGAGTATCGGCTCGCGGTCGCTGGGTTTGATACTTGCTTCTTCCCCAAGCATAGCGTGCCGTTTTCTGTTTATCTGATGAATGCATAGCTATCTTACCGCGATCCTGTTGGCCTTGGTGACTGGAATGATTCCATTGACCTGGGGTAGGGAATGATAGCAGCTACCTGCTCTGCTTAGGATCAAAATCTCCATTCAGCTTTGTTACACTAGTTCATTTAGAATCAGCTGCATGTTCAGTTTGTATTCTTCCAATGCCTGGCGCCCAACTTGACTTAGTCGGATCAAAGTACGTGGAACGCGCTCCACAAATTCCTTCTTGATGTCGATGTAGCCAACTTCTTCCAGTTTGCGCAAATTGGCAGACAGATTGCCGCGAGTTAGCTGGGTCTGGTTGAGCAAAAATGTGAAATCAGCACTCTCAACGATATTGAGGTATGCCAGCATTTTCAAACGGGTCGGTGCATGAACAGTGGGATCTATCGATTCGATCAGCTGCAGGAGATCACTTTCAGCTGGCATTCGAGAACTCCGCATCCTGGATGGGGTAGCGTCTTGAAAATTGGATCATCATGATCAAGCTCACGATCGTGATAACCAACCCGATGCCAACCACAGTGATTTCTGCTGGCAATCCGAGCCAGCCGATCATGAATGTGATGATCGCGACAAAGACCGCATAGTAATAGAACCGGTTCAACCCGATGATTGCTCCTAGCGCGATTAATCCGGCGTTGAGGAAGCAGCCTAATAAGAAAATGTTGTACTGGTTAACCCAGGCTTGTAGGTTGAGAGGCAGGTTTTCCGAGCGCTGCATTCCAATAAAACCTAGCATGAATGCGAGTGCGACGATACCCACGGCTATGCTCAAGATATAGTACACCGAGTGGCGCGAGCTGATTGTGAATTTCACGTAGCCGTAGCGGGGTGCGGTGAAGCGTTTCTTCAACGGCAGGTAGAGTAAGATCGGCAGCCATGCTGAGCCGATGAAAGCTGCATTCCCGGTCAGCATAAAGGTTCCAAATCCACATATCGAGAGACCGATGATCAAATCTAAGACTCCGTCGCTTTGATACGTCTGGTAGGTCTTACGTTCAAGCTGGGAAGTTTTCCGTTTCGTATACATGTGATATCCATCCTTTCTAAGTAGTAAATAAGTTTATAAAATAAACTTATTTACATATTACATCATTTTTAGGGGGTTGTCAAGAGGAATTTTGGAGAAATAGTTGGGGGGAATATTCACAAATATGTTACTTATGGGTTAAGAATATTCGGATGAGAATAGTATATAATTCATGGGCAGTAGAATTGAAAAAGGAGATTATCCGAACAAGCTCGCGTTCAGATAACCTTGTGAACTAAATATATTTATTAGGAGAATAGAGAAATGGATCCAGACTACAATTCACAACCTGATGCTGAAACGTCCCCACCAGATGGTGGTAGTGGTTCTGATGACTTTGATACTCTGCAGCCCCAAACGGATCGTACCGCTGAAGGCGTACCGCCTGACGCAGGTGGAGATGGTGATTCAGAACCAGAAGATGAGAACGGTACCAGCAAGGCGTTGCTAACTTTAGCTGTCATCCTAGCTGTCTTGGCCCTCCTTATCGGCGGTTTCCTGGTTGGGAAAGCGCTGTTTGGTGCTGAAACTCCGACCCCTGCTCCTGTGGAACCAGTCGAGGCATTTATTTCGATCAGCGAGCCCATCGCTGGGGCAGTTGTTGATGTTCCCAACGCGGTTCCGGTTAAGGGAATGGCCGGCAGTCTGTTCGAGGGGAACTTGGTTGTCCAGGCCCGAGACCAGGCTGGCAATATCCTTGCCGAGCAGCCCACCACAGTCCAGGCACCGGATGCCGGGACAGGTGGACAGGGACCTTGGGCGGTTGAGATGGTCGTACCGGTAAAGCCCGGAACACCTGGGTCTTTCTACGCCTTTTCGTCCTCGCCACAAGACGGCAGTATTGTGGCTTCGGCCAGCGTCGATGTCGTGTTTGGCACAGAAGTTGCGATCGAGTCCTACATCATCATCAACCAGCCGGTTGATGGCGAACAGCTCGATATCTCGCAGCCAGTAAATGTTAAGGGGGAGGGCGGCGGCTTATTCGAGGGCAATGTCGTCGTGCAGGTGCTGGATGATAACGGAAACGTGTTGGCAGAACAGCCAACGATCGTTCAATCCCCGGAGGCTGGTATAGGTGGCTCTGGCCCTTGGGAGGTTCAGCTCAGCATTGACACCACCGCCGGATCATCTGGGCAGATCCGGGCATTCTCTCCCTCACCTGTAGATGGTAGCGATTTGGCGGCTGCCAGCGTTGCTGTGAAATATGGTCAGGCGGACCAAGCTCAGCTCGCTATTGCGGTGCCTGCGGATGGTAGTCTGGTCAACACCACGAACCCAATTCCGGTCAGCGGCACTGGC
>JBFENN010000170.1:0-7110 GCA_041551115.1 Anaerolineales bacterium | reverse complement strand
CTGCCCTCGCCTTGGTCAATGGGATCATAACTTTTCAGATCCAAATCGTACCTAGACAAAATCTCCAGGATATCTTCTTTTTGAAGGATGGCATATTGAGTCATGTAAATGCTATTTCCCCCGGTTGGTATACAAGCTGTTAGAACCAACTGCTAAAAAGATCAACCCGATGATCAGCACGCTAGAATTGCTGTAGTTCAGACCGATGATGATAAAGACGATTGCGAGTACAATACCGATATACGGAGCCTGCGCTTTTAGATTTGACATGTTTGGATTGGTAGAGAATTTCTCGCTTGGTTTTTATAAATCGCATACTATTGATGATGAACTGACCGCAGCTCGGCCACCAGGTCAGCCGGGATATTGGTTGCCAGGTTCAACATACAGTAAACCATGATCACATGCCGTGAGACCGTGAGCGAGAAACCGCCTAACTGCAATGAACAATCCCCAAAATAAAATTTGCAAAAACAGATTCAGATGCAGTTTCGAGAAGCTACAATAAAGGCGATACCAGCAGCAGTCAATATGATCGCAATGGGAACCATAGTTCCTGTATCCAGCAGAAAAAGTCAGCCGTGGCTGTCACGATTAAGATAATACCACCGATAAATTGATTCTGATTTGGTGAAAACCTCTCGACCCAGGTGAGCATCATGGGATTTTTCGTTGTTACATATTACGACCTACAATAGCCTTATATCCATTTATTTATGGGGGATACAGGCAGTCGCCTGGATGCAAAGTTGATTTCTCCGCTCCTGTATTATTTTGGCTTTACAACTGTCTCCCAGCCATCATATTCGCCCCCATTCTGTTCGGTGAGACCTTCGATCAGGGTACGGATTTCAGTGAGCTTATCGATTGAAGGTACGAAACTCAGCGACGCGAAACAGAGCCAATCACTGCCGGTGGCAGCCTCCCTGACTGAGACTTGAAATCCTTTTGCACGAAGCTGATCACATATTTGCCCAGCCCCTTCCCTGGTTGGATGGTACATATAAAAATCGAATGGGTGGACTTGGGAAAAGTCTGAACCGGCTTCCCGCAAGGACTCAAGCACGGCTTGATCTGAGTCAGCCGAGTTCCCCAAAGCGCAACCCGCAGAGAACGCCGCCAGCATGAGTAAAACTAAAACAAATCTAAATCCGTGCATTTTTCATCACCTTTCACGTCACAAGAACGCAGTCCAGTAAATCGGAAGCTTTCTAGTCTTGCAATGATTAACAATTGGAGTAATTTGTATCGACCGGACGTCTTTCGTAGTCTGTAACTCTATTCAAAGACAGTTCAATCGTTTTCATATCAACGAACTAAGGTTTTCTATTCATTACGATAATATCATGCAAATGAATACATTCAATCTACTTCATACCCTTGGAGAGCATCCTTCTCCACAGTAAAAATTTGACTCGGATTGTAGTTTACTGTATTCTATATATGAACAGGTTCGATTAACTATGCTACGTACCACGTAAAATATTTCCATGTGTTAGATCACAACCTGAGTGCTAATTGCGAATGGTCGATCTACTCTACCATCCAGATATCTACCTGACACAAGATGGTGCAAGCTTGCGGTGATACTCGATTTAGTAACAGTTGTGAGTGAGTAAGCTTCAGAGCAAGATCGGGACTCGCTCAACAATAACAGTCTCCGATGATTTACATCAGTAATCTATGTCCAATATCAGATACTCGCCAGGAAGGGAAGTCCAATGAATAAAGGAATGCAAAGAATGATTGTCGGAATCACCATGCTATGCCTGACGATACTGGGCATCGGTTATGTTGATCAACCTGCATGGGCTAATACACCTGATGAGGCGCTTGAGTCACCATCTCAAACTTTAACGATTCATGGTTGTCTGGCGGCAAGCCAATTCGAGCCAGTGCTGGATGAATTCAGTACCGGCAGCGGTATAACCGTTTACTACACTGAAGGTTGTGACCAAGACTGGATCAGTTCATGTCAGAAAAGTACTAACTGTCCAGATATCGCGATTATGGCTCAGCCAGGTTTGTTAGCAGATCTCGCCCAAGAAGGTGCCCTGGTAGATCTGAGCTTATTCATCAACTCAACGGTGTTAAATACAAACTACGCTGAGGCGTGGATAAACCTTGGTAAAGTTGACGGAACGCTGTATGGGGTATGGTTCAATGCCAGCAATAAAAGCCTCGTTTGGTACGATCCAGGAGAATTTTTAGCTCATGCTTGGACGACACCAACTACATGGACCCAGATGCTATCCTTATCTGAAACCATATCCAATACAACCAGTACTCCCCCATGGTCGATTGGAAATGGTAGTGGTACGGCTAGTGGTTGGCCATTAACCGATTGGTTTGAAAATATCCTGCTGCGCAGTGCCGGACCAGATATGTATGACGACCTTGTGGCGCATGATATCCCTTGGACCCATACAGAAGTTATTTCTGCGACAACCTACTTTGGAGAAATCTTCGGGAACGAGGCTTACCAGCTTGGTGGGAAGAGCGGCACCTTAGAAACACATTTCATCGATGCAATGTACCCACCCTTCGAAGTGGATCCTGGAGCATATTTACATCACCAAGGCAGCTTTACCACCAATTTTCTCCAAGATCACTTTCCCACTCAAGTGCCAGGAACCGATTATGCGGTTTATTCATTTCCAGACATCGACTCCGCATACACGAATGCATGCATGGGTTCGGGCGATGTTGCCATGGTATTCCACGACACCAGTGAAGCACAATCTTTCATTAATTTCCTCATAACAACCGATGCGGCTGAGCTGTGGATCAATGCAGGAGGGATATCCCCCAACCGAAGTGTAGATACTTCCTTATATACGGAACCAAATCTGAAGTATGCAGCCGATAAGTTGGCTAATGCAGATATTTTCCGCTTCGATCTTACCGATCAACTTCCCGGATCGCTATACTTATATGTATGGTCGCAGATGGACGATTTAGTTCAGGCAGCACCTGATCAAGCAGCAATGATGGAAGTATTGGCTAGAATTGAATTAATGGCATCTGACCCGTATACAGTATTCTTGCCCAATATTGTACGCCAATTACTTCAATGAAATGTAATTGGTATTGTTGTGCCAAGGAATTTCTGTATAAATTTATACCAATCCGTTAGGGCTGATTAGAAACTCATGTAAATCATAACATGGAGAATAAATTTCTCAGGATGCCAAGTCCTGATTGGAAGGCTACTTCGTATGCACTGGGTGAAAATCGAGCTCGCCAAATCCTTCCCAGATGGTGCGCATTACCTGCTCGATTAACAGCTCAACTAAAGCTTCCTTTGGATTGGCGAAATGCTTGGCGTCTTCCAATAACGATTCTTTGATGGGGGCAGCAATAGAACCCGCTAGAACGCTCATATAGAACTCATCAGAGTCTTTCTTGGCCTCGCGGACAGTCTGCAGGGCGTTGCGATCGTCCCGCAGCAAATCCCACTTCTTCGGTGACTTGAGCGCAATGAGGACGTATAACCCCCCTAGAGAGCACCGAGCACAGCAGGTGCAACTGGGGAGCGCCGTCTGCACGGATGGTTGCTAGAAACGCGAGCCCGAACCCGAATTGGAATATCAGAAGCTCACCGGTCGCAGCGAGTTCTGGATTTGATACTGCAAACGAGCTCCAAGTTACCATAAATGTTACGAGTAATCCCACAGCTCTAGGCGTCCAACCCTTCCCGGCCAAGCATACCCAGGATCAGCGAAAGCTCGCCGCGGTGGTGAATTTCGTGTTCCATCACGTGCCAGAGCATGTCAAACAGCGCATAGCTACCGCCCCAACCCGCCTCCACCTCCCGTTCCAAGTCGCCATCCTGAAGTGTCTCCAAGTAGCTTAGTGTCTCATTGTGCACACTCGCCAGGAGTCCAGTAAGGGCAGGTATGGTTGGGTACTCGCTGGGGGCGTAAGGCGGCGGGAATTCATTGATGCGCCTGGTGATGCCGTAGTGGATCTCGCCGTATTCCTCTTGGGCGATGTGCAGGATGATCTGGCGAATTGCCGTTGACAAATGGAACAGTATCAAGCTCTTCGTCGTTGAATTTCTCTATCGTCGCCACCAATGCGCTGCGGATTTGGTCCCTGTACTGGATGATTTTCGCTGCTTTCATTAGACCTCAATTCGGTGCTGTGACCAAAATATAAGTGAATCCTGTAGAAACCAAGCGCAGGATTTGGACAAGCATGGACCAATACTTTAGGATCGATCATAGCACGTGAATCAGCATCGAAAGCCATGAATTGCCCACCGGGTTGATCGTGACATCCTGCGTTGTATGTTAATTGGAACCGGCGTTGGCCGCAAATTAGGACATGTCGCAAAAACTTGGCGGTGGTTTTAGCGTCACCTGCGGTTCAGGAAGAAACTGATGGCGTAAACAGAAATCGAGTTGAACGAGCCGATTGCGGCCAATACTGCGAACCATATCAGGTAATCCAGCGCACTGGGCTGGACAGACGGTTCGCCACCCCCAGGGAGAAGCACCATAAACAGCGCGAACACTGATCCGATGGCCACACCATCCAGCGCAACCAAGAGCAATCGATACGCTTGGCAGGATTTTTGCCATGCCAAATAGAACTTCACCCGCCAAAAAACTAATCCAGCCGCGACCAGGTCTAAGACGATGATCCAGGCAAATCCGACCGGTGGTGGGAAATCAGCGCCGGCAAGCAGGATGGCGAACCAAACCAGGAAGAAGCCGATGGCGAGATAGAGAGATATTTTTCTAACTGACATACCGCCCCTCTTGAAACAATAATCAGCCCAGGGGTGTCCTTGGTCACACACTCACATCCAGACGATGCAGAGTGAGCTCATCCAGGAAATCGATGGAATTAACTTGACCAATTATTAACTTCTATCCGGGTACATTGCGCTTAAGCAAGCGCCGGAGCTGCCAGGGATGGCGGATGATGTG
The DNA here is from genome assembly GCA_041551115.1 of Anaerolineales bacterium. Classification (GTDB taxonomy): domain Bacteria; phylum Chloroflexota; class Anaerolineae; order Anaerolineales; family UBA4823; genus DAOVXM01. The sequence goes on along the minus strand of JBFENN010000170.1, from coordinate 2,173 downwards.
CCCAACGATCGGCGGTGGTGCAGGCGGGTGTGCTTGGGCTTCTTCTTCAGTACCACGCCACGTATACGGCAGGTGCTTGATGCTCCCTGGCAGGTCCATTTCAGCTACTGCCAAGAGTGTATCCTTCAATACTTCCAGCTGGGTTGGCGCGTCACCGGGACGCCCCACGGTCTGCCCGAATGGGTGTTCGATCGCTACCAAGCGCGGCACACTAACCGCTGCGGTCAGTTCGGGGATGTTCGACAAGCAGACGGTTGAAAATCCAGCCTGCTCGATTTCGCGCTGAGCTAGTCCAACGGACCAGCAGCAGATCGGTCAAGCCGGTACCAGGAGCACCACGTCCACGGCTTCTGCCCGCAGCTTCTCAACGATCGCTGGGATCGTCTGCTCCAGCAGTTCCGCCGGTTCGAGGAGATAGCCCATGATCGAGTAGTGCGTTGCCGCGCTGCGCCCGACGATACCCGCTGCAACGAGCTCATCCAACCGTAGGATTGGCAGCAGACAATTCATGTCCGTCTCCGCCAGACTCGGATCGATGTGCTGGTGATAGACGCGGATATCGGATGTCTTTGTCGTCCGGGGAATGCTGCGGTAAGATGGGTCCCCCCACCAGGGGTTTTGACGCTCGCCCTCCTGGTCGAAGGGCTGATCACTCCTCAAAGCAATTCCACCGGAACTGATCAAAGCCACCGTGCTTTCAGATAGTGGTTGGTCTAATTCCGTCCAGGGAATCGGGCGCGGCTGCTCTAGATCGATCCACGATTTGACCATTCGTTTGGTCATCCCGCCGATGAAACAGTATGAGTCAACCTCGTTTGATATCATCAGTATGTCTCCTGCAGAGAAATTTGGCAAAATGTTAAGTGCGCTCACGCCCACTCAATTGGGCAGATATCCCCCAATAATACCTCATCCGGCAGCTTCTCATATCATTTTCCCCCAGCAGCAGCAGAAGATTATGCAGCTTCTTGAATGTGAGGGTGGTATTCCAAGATCGTTTTTAGATTTTGACTCTCTTCGCGCATGTGCTGCTGCATCGAATCAAGCCTTGCTGTAAAGAATGCCTGGAAGAGCTTGTCAATTGTCCAGCCGATAATTGGGGCAGCAGAACCGATATCGAGTTCGGCGACGAAATGCATACGCTCACCCGCAGTTTGGGTTTCAAACGCGCCGCGGCCTAACCCTTTTATGATGTATTCAACGCGTTTATTCGGTACCACTTTTGTCACCCTGAACCGCATTGTGTGCAGTTTGCCATGCAGATATTCCTGGCACTCGACTTCAGAGCCCACCGTTGAGAGCGAGCCGTGCAACACGCGGTAGCTGATGTGGTCTGGGTGCCAGGAGCGGTAAAACTGAGGCAATTCATCCAACCAGTTCCAAACCTGCTCAGGTTTCGTTCGGATCTCAATCCGGTCTTGCAAGCGGATCATACTGTACTCTTAAGGTATTCCTGCTCTTCGATATTGTAAGTAATCAAAAGACAGGTTTTCCATAAAAAATGAGAGTATTTCTAAATGGCTACACGCATTGTTTACCGGACCTGGACAGCTGTTTCGCATAACCGCTCTATACACACACTTATTTCAGTGCATTTGCATCTTGCCACTAATAGAATCGCGGATCCCCTACAATTTCAATTTCTGTCTGACAAGCCCGCCGCAGACATCTATCCATGATCCCTACGATTCTCATGTCGCCAGATTCCAGCAGCCGAAACTCATATTCGCCGATATCCGGCTGGCTTGAATGAGTTCCCTGAAACCGAGATATCCCCTACGAACATCCTCCCTCTTCGAACCAGAACTTTTGTAATCGTTTCGGCTGGCTGTGGAGCTCTTCTACTGCGTGAGCTATATTGCAAATAGAAACGGTCAATAAAGCCATTGGATATATGCTAGGTACCAACAAGCTCACCCACGGATGTGATGCGCGATGGGCTGGGTTTTAGTGAAAGTCCAACTCCACGCAGACTGTGACGGTTTAGACCTGTGCCAGCTGTTATTGCCCTTCATTTGAATTAATGCGATACATCTACCAGTTGAATTGATCATATAAGGCAGCAGACAACTGGCATGCAGGCAGATTGAGCCCGAGCCTGGATTCAGCTTGCTGCTTGCACCTGATTGGACCTACTTGTTAGATCTTGTCCTCTGGTTATACCCATCACGAT
>JBFENN010000169.1:0-7140 GCA_041551115.1 Anaerolineales bacterium | reverse complement strand
TGGTCAAACTGCAACCACGCTGCTGGTCTCTGCCCTGCGCGAGCTCGGAGGCGAAATCAACTTCCATATCCCTGTGCGTGCAACTGAGTCTCATGGCGTGAATTTGCCTGGGCTGAAAAACGAGCTTGATAAGGGAGCGCAGCTGATCTTGACATGTGATACCGGAATCTCAGCCATTAAGCCTGTAGAGTATGCCCGGCGTCAAGGTGTTGATGTAATCATCACTGACCACCACGATCTGCCGTCCGTGCTACCCCCAGCATTTGCGGTTGTAAACCCGAAACTGCTGCCAGAGGGACATCCGTTGGGGACTCTCCCGGGAGTTGGCGTAGCTTATAAACTAGTAGAAGCCCTCTACGAGTATTATCAGCGTGAGAATGAAGTCGAATTCTACCTGGATCTGGTTGCGCTTGGAATTGTAGCGGACGTAGCTCTCCAACACGGCGATACACGCTATCTGCTGCAGCGTGGATTAGCTGTCCTACGTATAAATCAACGGCTAGGACTGCAGATACTTATGGAAATGGCAGGACTTCAACCCGACAGTTTGACCGAGGAACACATTGGGTTCATGATTGGACCGCGCTTGAACGCATTAGGGAGATTATCCGACGCCAACGACATTGTTGATTTCTTGACAACGGATGACCTAAGTGCAGCCAGGATGGGTGCATATCGTTTGGAAGGACTGAACACAGAAAGAAAATTGCTCACCGAGCAGGTCTTCAAGGGTGCAATTGCCCAAATAGAGCGCAACCCTGCACTAGGACAGTTGCCCGTGATTGTGCTCGCCCATTCAAGCTGGCCAGCAGGGGTCATCGGGATCGTTGCTAGCCGTATCGTTGAACAGTTCAGCAAGCCGGTTGTATTGATCTCCACACCCGCTGGTGAACTAGCGCGCGGCTCTGCACGGTCGATAGAAGGAGTCAATATAACCCAGGCAATCTCCGATCAACAAGAACTGCTGGAGAGTTTTGGTGGCCATCCGATGGCTGCTGGTCTAGCAATGGACCCACAGTTGATCGATAGGTTCCGGGCAGGCTTGGCGCGCACCGTCCAAGCTATGCGTAAAGAATTGCCAGATGAACCGCCCTTGCAGATCGATGCCGAACTTTCTTTTTCCGAGCTTTCGTTGGACCTTGTCGCAGATCTTGAAAGGCTTGCTCCATTCGGAGCCGGGAATCCCGCTGTTGTATTGCAAAGCCGTGCTCTTGAAATCGTTGATTTGCGCACAGTTGGCCAAGGAGAAGTTCATCGCATCCTTAAACTCAAAGATGCTCACGGTTATGAGAAGAAAGTCGTTTGGTGGCAGGGAGCAAGTTGGCCAGAGCCTTTTGGCCAAATAGATTTAGCATACAAAATCCGCTCCAGCTCCTATCGAGGGGTGAATGAACTGCAGCTGGAATGGGTAGACAGCCGACCAGCTAAAACAGGTCACATCAGCCATGTTATCGCTTCTTCAGGGATAGAAGTGTTAGATTATCGCCATACGGCTGAACCGCGGATGTATTTGAAAAAACTGGCTGCTCAGACAGACACAATCGTGTGGAATGAAGGCGGGGACAAGGGAAATTTACCAGGGGTAAACCGTGCAGCATTGTCTCCCCATACCAAACTTGTGATCTGGTCTACCCCTCCGGGACCTGAAGAACTGCACCAAGCTTTGATAACCGTTAGACCAGGAGTAGTAGCTCTATTTGCAAATCCATCCGCAATTAACACCATCGAAGAATTTTTACCATACCTGACGGGATTAGTAAAATATGCCTTGCGGGAATATCGCGGCAAGACCGATCTGACTACTCTTGCCGCTGCTTGCGGTCAGCGAACGACTACGGTGGCGCTTGGTCTGTTATGGCTTCAAGCGAGCGGTAAAATTTCAGTTGTCATATCGGACTTCGATGATGTCACGATTTCTCAATACAGCTCGTCAGGTGCAGTTCACCAGAAAGATCTCAACGCTTCTATCATCGAGTTGCTGGTAGAAACCAGAGCATACCGCCGATATTTTAAAACCGCTGATAAAGACCTCCTCGTCCAGAGCAATATTCTGCCTCGTAGAGTATAGGGCTTATATTTGTAGCAAAGGATATTTGTTTGATCACCATACCGATCGTCGGTGGAAATTGTAAGATCTATTCGGTGTGACTAGATCTCCAAGCAGCAGGTATTTACTGAACAACAACAAACCAAAAATCGTCAGGTTCTTTACCCACGTCCAACCAACGGAAACAGTTGGCTAATAGGTACATCGAAACTGGTCGGCTTGGGAACGAGTATTGAGGCTGCATTATTCATCAGACAAATTGTCTTTTTAGTTGTTCGAGATATTAGCTCCCGAAATATGATCGGCATCTTCACCGACGAGAGTGTGAATACCGCACTAAGGAAGATGACTCCCCGTGGTCTAATTTGAATACCGACTGTCACACACGATTACCCACGGCAGCAGCATAGTGTTGTCCGCCGAAATGATATGGTTAGGGCGTATGAGGTCTGTATTTTACACTCGGAGCATGCTCGCCATTATGCCCGGACGGATGAAACCAGCCTTAATACTCAAGCAGTATTCCTTAATGGACCGATTGATGCTGAATCCGGGATAAAAGGATAAAAAATCGCCTAGTAACAATTAACCGGGCGTCCGTCCTTGTGTCAATCCCGCTCTGACACGATTTATTCATACCACATGGTGACATGAAACTAGAGGCAGGGAATATCATCACCACGCTAAGTGAAGCGAGTATAATCGGTGAAGTAGAACCAGCACTAAATCCGCCAGAACCAACTATCTCCAAAAACAAATGACGGCAAAAATTTTCTTGGTTGAGGAATCCACTTTCAATTTCTTCCCTTTATTGATTGTGTTTCTGCTGGCCTTCCTGGTACCATTGCTTCTCAATAGATTCAAAGTTGTTCCGGTGGTGGTAGGTGAAATAATCGCTGGTGTGGTTATCGGAGTCTCGGGTCTGGGTATAGTACATGCAGACATAATCCTGGCATTTCTCGGCGATATCGGATTGACATTCTTAATGTTCTTGGCCGGCTTGGAAATTGATTTCGACCAAATCTTCAAACAGCGGGATAATACACAAACTGACAGTCGCAACCCACTGATCAATGCCATGATAGCTTATGGGCTTACATTAACCCTGGCCGCGGTGGGCGCTATGATTTTGAATCGCGCTGGAATGGCAGGAGATCCTTGGTTGCTCGCATTCATCCTCAGTGCAACCTCACTTGGCGTGCTCATGCCTGTGCTCAAGGAAAAGAATATAGGTCGAACCAGGTTTGGGCAAGCCATTTTACTTACCGCAACCATCTCTGATTTCATTACGGTTATCCTGCTGACAATTTATTTGATCATCCAAGCACGCGGTTTGGATGTTGAGATATTTTCCCTCAGCCTGCTGTTCCTGTTCTTTTTTATCGCCTATCGCCTTGGAATTCGCTACATCAATATCCCCAGGGTAAGGAGGGTCGTTGAGGACCTCTCGCGAGCTACTGTCCAAATCAAGGTGCGCGGCGCGATTGCGATCATGCTCGGTTTTGTCGTCCTAGCAGAGTTTGTAAATGCCGAATTAATCTTGGGGGCATTCTTGGCAGGCATGGTAATCTCACTCATTAAATCACCTCAGGATGACAAGCTGGTAGAGAATTTAGAGGCGTTTGGTTTTGGATTCTTTATCCCCGTATTCTTCATCCTGGTAGGCGTGAACCTCGACCTGGTGAGCTTATGGGAATCACCCCAAGCCTTGTTGATCCTACCGCTTTTTTTCCTAGTAGCATTGGGAGTAAAAGCCTTTCCAATGGTTACCTTCCGGCGAAGTATGTCCATCAGGCAAATGCTTGCCAGTGGGATCTTGCTTAATACCCATCTTTCGCTTGAGATTGCTGTCGTAGTTATCGGTATCCGTACCGGTCTGTTATCCCCTTCAACCAGCACTGTCATTACTCTTTTTGCAATTATCACCGTCCTGTTCATGCCTATTTTGTTCAATTATCTCATCCCCAAACAGGAAGAAATACAATCCCGGAGTATTGCCATCTGCAGTGCTGGTCCCGAAGCACTAAGCGTAGCCCGAGAACTCGTTGCCCATGACGAAAAAGTTGTCATCCTTGATGATGACATGGATATAGTTCAACAGGCGCAAAAGTCTGGTTTCGCAGCAATATTAATCGATCAAGTAAACCAGAGTCAGGTCTTGGACGCACTCGCTATAAAAGGATTTCTTGCGCTATGTACGGATGATCAAAGAAACCTTAAACAGTGTCAAGCTGCAAAATCGCGTGGTATCCCAACTGTCGTAGCCCGTGTGAATGATCCTGCTAATCTGCCAGAGTTCCGCCAGGCAGGTATAGAAACATTTGTGCCAACGCTCTCCCAAACGATCATGTTAGCCATGATGGTGCGCAACCCAGGTGTCTTTTCATTATTGACATCGACCACTGACGATCGCGATATCCGCGAGATTACATTGCACAACCAGCAATTAATTGGTCGCTCTTTGCATAAGTTGGCTTTCCCTGGAGATGTGTTGGTTCTCTCTATCCGTCGGGAAAATGATTTCATCATTCCTCATGGCAATGTTCAGGTCGAGTATCACGATCGGCTAACTGTATTGGGTTGCCCAGATGAACTTGAACAAGTGGCAGCAGCTTTACGTAATTAGCCTACTCAACAGAGCCAGCTTGACGCTCATTCTTTTGATTGTTATACTGAAATATAGCCCTCGCGTCGAGAAAACCATGTGCACTGAATAGGGATTGCTGGCAAAGTTACTAAATCATGTAAATCAGTCAGGTGCGGATACGCACTATTGCGTTTCGGAAACCGTAACCTTCCTTAGATTCATGCCCACATTTACATAGCGAAGAATACAGCAATCAACCCTCCTCGCTAGTATTCTGTAGCTAAGCCACTAGGTCATTTGCCTGACAAGTGAATGATCAAAATATCTATCTGTAAATCTGTCGCTAGACATCTCTAACTGTTATCATAATCTCGCGGAGGTTAGCCTTGAAAACCGCAATCGGGTGTGCATTAGGTGAATGTGTACATGTCGCGGGTGTGATGAAATTCCTTCACCAGGCAGAGAATGCAGGCTACCAAACAATATTTTTAGGACCATCGGTGCCTATTTCACGAGTTCTATCCAGTATCCAAGAACAAATCGACTATGGCAATCAACCAGATGAAATTTTAGTTGGTGTTTCGTATCGTTTGACACCGGAGAACGGGGAGCAGTTACTTGGTACTTTCGCTGAGCAGGCAGATGGATTCCGGTCTGGCGGTGTCCGGTTTGCGTTTGGCGGTACACCTCCTGTTGCAGAGCGGGTAAGCAGGATTGGTTTTTTCGAGCGCGTATTCTATGGTGGTGAGCCAGAAACAATAACGTTAGCATATCTGCGTGGACACGATGTTGAGGAACAAACTGAAGCTGATTACCCACAATCGACTATTGAACGGATCCGATGGAAAGCCCCTTACCCGATAACTCGCCATCACTTCGGCTTACCCACAATGGACGATACAGGCAGGGGTATCGAGAAAATCGCTGAAGCGGGCGTGTTGGATGTTATTTCTTTGGGAGTAGACCAAGATGCGCAAGCGAATTTCTTCCATCCCAACCGTCAGAATCCCCAAGCGGTGGGGGCGGGTGGTACACCCGTCCGCAGCCCAGAAGATTACTACCAGTTGTACACAGCCACTCGAAGAGGTAACTATCCACTGCTCCGAACTTATTCGGGGACAGATGATTTTATCCAGCTCGCGGAAATGTATGTCAGGACCATTGACATTGCGTGGTGTGCAATCCCCCTCTTCTGGTTCAACCGAATGGATGGTCGTGGCCCGTGGGATTTGGAAGGGTCTATTCGCGAACACCAGAGAGTCATGGCTTGGTACGGCGAGCGAGAGATCCCAGTCGAGTTGAATGAGCCGCATCACTGGGGGATGCGCGATGCTCCCGATGTATTGTATGTAGTAGCTGCGTTTCTCTCAGCCTACAATGCACGTGCGTTTGGTGTACGCGATTATATTGCCCAATTGATGTTCAATTCACCACCTGGCACGTCTGATCGAATGGACCTCGCCAAAATGCTCGCTGTGTTGAAGTTAATTTTACCGCTATCGGGTCCTGACTTCCGGGTCTGGAAACAAACCCGCACCGGTTTATTGAGCTATCCCCTTGATAAGTATGCTGCAAGTGGACATCTAACCGCTAACATCTACTTGCAAATGGCGCTCAATCCGCATATTGTCCACATCGTTGGTCATACGGAAGCGCATCATGCTGCTACAGCAGAAGACATCATCGAAGCAGCCACACTTGCTCGTCGTCCCATAGAGAATGCCGTGAACGGTCAACCGGACATGACCATGGATCCGCTCATCATTGCACGCTGTGAGCAGCTGATCAGCGAAGCAAACACAACCTTGGAAGCAATCCAGCTTTTGGCGGATAAAACAACAACTGATCCCTGGACTAACCCGCCAACACTAGCTAGAGCAGTAAGGAGTGGCCTGCTGGATGCTCCACATTTAACCAACAATGAGTATGCACATGGCACAATATCAACCCACATTGATAGGCTCGGCGCTTGTAATGTGATTGATCCGCAAACTGGGGCAGAACTATCTGAAGCGGAAAGAATAATGAGCCTGGGTATTAGATAATTGGGCGGGACGGGTAGATCATCCAGGCTGTTTTTTTTCGACTGGATCGCGGTCACTGCAAGAAATCAATTCGATCCCGGCTCCCTAAGTAAGGAGACTACAAATGAATGAAACCACGCGCTACACAGTTATCGGTGCAGGTCACGGGGGGAGAGGCATGGCAGCCCACCTGGCATTGATGGGTTACAAGGTTACGTTATACAACCGTACACCTGATCATGTCGAAGCAATCAAAGCTCGTGGTGGAATCGACCTAGCCAGCTTCGAGGGTGGTCCACGTGGCTTCGGGAGATTTGAGCTCGTTACCTCAGACATACGCGCTGCCATTGAAAAAGCAGACATCATTATGATCGTTATTCCATCCACTGGCCACGCCGATATCGCGAGGCAGGCAGCCTCATACTTAAAAGACGGGCAAATCGTGATATTAAACCCGGGTCGGACCGGGGGCGCGCTAGAGT
>JBFENN010000168.1:0-7217 GCA_041551115.1 Anaerolineales bacterium | reverse complement strand
TCTGGTCGCCGGATGACCGTGTAGCCGATATTCGGATCCGCTTGCCAATTAAGGGGTTTTATCTCTTCTGCCGCCTTTTCCTGCCTCCGCTGTCTCTCTTAGGCGCTCTCGCTAGACGTCCTGCATAGACGCTCGCCGGTTGAATAAATTGTATGTTGCTGCCTCAAGCATTCAAATCTTTAATATGATCATCTAGCTATATTCTAACGCAAAAGTAGCCATCTGCCGGGTTTTGGTGGATGATTTGTCAATTGAGTTGTTGTGTCTCGTTAATTATGAAAGTGCTGATTCCCTGCTGGTCGGTTTCTGCGAGCAGTTCACGGACAGTTTTTTTGAAAATGGGGTGTCTGAGGTCCGGGGCGAGGTCGGCCAACGGGCACAGGACAAAAGCCCGGCCTCTCATTCGCGGGTGCGGGATGGATAGGGTGGGGGTCTCCACGATGAGATTATCGTAGAATAGCAGGTCCAGGTCGATCACGCGCGGCCCGTTGGTGAAGTTCTTTTCCCTGCCCAGGTCTTGCTCAATTGTTTTAAGCTGCTGCATCAGGTCAAGTGGGGTTAGTCCCGTTTCTCCGCTGACAACTTGGTTGAGGAAGTCACGCTGGTTTTGATAGCCCCACGGTTTGGTCTCATAGATGGGCGATTTCCTGGTGATCGAAACGAACTCCGCCAGCGCATCTATCGCCTGTCGAAAATTGCCTGCCCGGTCACCCACGTTGCTGCCGAGGGCAATATATACCTGGTGAAGTTTAGGGGACATGTCTTGCTCAGTGCTCCAATAGAGATCAGCTTAAACGCGCTCGATGATCGTTGCGGTCGCCATGCCATGTCCGATGCACATCGTTTGCAAGCCGTATGTTCCTTTTGTCCTGGCTAGCTCATGGACCAGTTTGGTCATCAGGACTGCCCCGGTCGCACCTAGTGGATGGCCTAATGCAATCGCACCGCCGTTCGGGTTGACCCGTTCCATATCGGGCGCAAGTTCTTTGGCCCAGGCCAGGACAACTGAAGCGAAGGCTTCATTGATCTCGATCACGTCTATTGCTGACAGGTTCAGCCCAGCTCGTTTTAACACCTTACGGGTTGCCGGTATTGGTCCATCTAGCATGAGCACCGGGTCAGAGCCAACCACAGTGCGGGCTGCAATCCTTCCGATCGGAGTCAAATTGTACCTGCCCACCGCTTTTGTCGAGGCCAGAACCAGCGCCGCGGCACCATCGCTGATCTGGCTCGCATTTCCGGCTGTTATAACGCCATTGGGTTTGAAGACCGGCTTTAGTGCGGCCATCTTTTCTCGGTTTGGCGGCATGCGGACGCCCTCATCAAAGGCATAATGGGTACCATCTGGTAGCGTAATGGGTATAATCTGGGAGCTAAAATGGCTATTTTGTATCGCCTGCATCGCTTTAAGATGGCTGTTGTAGCTGAAGTCGTCAAGTGCAGACCTCGTCAAGCCCCATTTTTCTGCCATTAACTCAGCGCTTATGCCCTGGTGGACGAGTTCATAGGGGAAATCCGCGGGCCATGTACTGGGCCAATCGCTGCCGATTGGTTGTCGTGACATCATTTCGACCCCACCCGCGATGACGATCTGCATATCACCGGCCAAGATTGCTTGGGCACCAAAATGGACCGCCTGCTGCCCGGAACCGCACATCCGGTTGAGAGTGACTCCGGGTACAGCCACCGGGAAGCCGGCTTTTAATAATCCCAGGCGGGCGATATTGGCCCCCTGGTCGCCGATTGGGGTTACGCAGCCCCAGATTACGTCTTCAACCAGTTCAGCCGGCAGGTGTGCCTGTTCCAACCCAGCCTGTAGCACGTTCGCGGTCAGATCTACCGGAGCAATATGGGCTAATTTTCCACCTTGTTTCCCGATTCCTACCGGGCTGCGGACAGCTGAGATGATGAACGCTTCAGGCATACTTAAAGCATACCATGAAGCTGTTGTTTATGCACCTGGATGGTCCATGACGCTCCAGTATTTGTCATTTTTGGAGCAAACGTATACAATAACTTGTTAGTTTAACACGAATTGATTAGTGCTACAACGGAGCGAGTCATGGCAGAAGCCACCTTCCATTTTCCAGGCAAGTTCCTTTGGGGATCAGCAACCGCCTCCCATCAGGTCGAAGGGAACAACACAAATAACAATTGGTGGGCTTGGGAAGCTGAAGACGGTCGCATTTTAAATGACGATCAATCCGGCCTCGCCTGTGATTGGTGGGGTGGTCGCTGGGGGGAGGATTTCGACCGCGCTGCGAATGCGGACCAGAACGCCCACCGGCTGTCGATCGAATGGAGCCGGGTTCAACCCACGCCTGACCAATGGGAGCAGGGCGCTCTCGATCACTATCGTGAGATGATCCGTGGACTGCTTGAACGTAATATGGTTCCAATGGTTACCCTGCACCATTTCAGCGATCCTTTGTGGTTCAGTGAAATGGGGGGCTGGGAGCATCCCGATGCGGGTGAGTATTTCTCAAAATATGTCTCCAAAGTAGTTGAAGCACTCCAGGAGTATGTGTCCTTGTGGGTAACCATAAACGAACCAAACGTCCTGGTTGCCAACGCGTATATATTGGGTGATTTTCCTCCGGGGAAGCGCGATTTCAGGACCGCCCAGCTGGTGATGTACAATCTCGTCCAAGCCCATGCTTCTGCATACCATGTCATCCACCAGCTGCAGCCTGGGGCAAGTGTCGGCATCGCGCTGAACTACCGCCCCTTCCAACCCGCACGCAGCTGGTCGCCGTTGGACCGGGCTATGGTTGGGTTGATGTCCAACCTGTTCAATGAGTTCTTCCCGCGTGCAATTACCACCGGTAAATTGCGCTATCCCTTTGCCCGGAAACGGATCCCCGCGGCAGCGAACACGCAGGATTACGTGGGGATTAATTACTACTGCGGTGAAAACGTCGCATTCAACCTGCTGCAGGGCAGAGACCTCTTCGTCCGCCGTTTCTACCCAGCAGAAGCTGAGCTTAGTGAGACGGGAATGATCGCCAACATGCCCCAAGGAATATTCGCAGGATTGAAATGGGCAAAGAGCTTCAACCTTCCAGTGTACATCACCGAGAACGGCATTGAAGATTCTGCTGACAGCATGCGACCGCGCTACCTGGTTCAGCACCTGCATCAAGTTTGGCGGGCGGTCAACTTCAATTACCCTATCGCAGGCTATTTTCACTGGACGTTGGTCGATAATTTCGAGTGGGAGCGTGGCTGGACCCAGCGCTTTGGCTTGTGGGATCTGGATGTGGATACCCAAGCCCGCCGTAAACGCCCAAGCGCAGATTTGTACCAGGCGATTTGCCGTACGAATGGCATCTCGTCGCAGGCGGTTGCAGAATTCGCTCCCGAACTGCTTCCGCAGATGTTCCCAGGATAACAGCAGAGTCAGTTTGATAGGCTGCTGATTCTTGCTAGCTGGAGTTACTGAATATCTCCACCTCAGGCATTCCCTGATGAGCTTCTTATCACATCCCGTGGTATAATCTCGCTCGCCAAAATCGGTATATAGCTGTTCATTGGAGAGGTCGCATAGTCTGGCCTAGTGCGCGCGCCTGGAGAGCGCGTTTACCGTAAGGTAACGTGGGTTCGAATCCCACCCTCTCCGCCTAATTTACAGCCCCCATTATGAGGTAGTGGTGGTCAACTACATCATAATGGGGGCTTAATGTTATATTTTTCAAGTTGTAGTAAGAGACTCGTGTTTGCCGGAGTGTTTTCGGATATCAAGTTCATGTTGCTTCTATGCTTTCACGCTGGCATACCCGTTCTATGCAATCCCGCTCAACCTGGTTACTTGCTCACCGAGAAATTGTCAAAACGGACATCATAAGCCGATTGATCATAGTATGGAAAGACCACGACACCAACACGGGAAGAACCAGTCAGGTTGTCATCAGACCACGTGCCCAGGACAGTATCATTTATTTCCACAGTGAACTGGACGCCCGCGCGTTTGATTTTGATATGGTTGGAGGCTGAACCATTATTGATCGCAGATGAGTAGGTATATGGCACAATCCCAGTCCAGCCATCTGTATCTCGACGCCAGATAATAATATCTTGATATTCAGTGTCAATTTCTAGGGTGTAGAATTGACTTTCGTCCGTAAGTAAGCCGAACATGAGCCCATAGCTTCCTCCGGGAGTGCTAGCCCAACGGGCATATACCTCAACGACATAGTCTTCACGGCTGCAGGTCGGCGCTGGATAGTAATAGGTATAGCCAATCTCTTTGGGAGCCACGCGGTACTCTCCATTGAAGTACTCGGTTAGCTCATAATCATTGTCCATTACAGGCCACCCGCTGGAAGGGTTGCTGAAGTCATCGAAGAAGTCGGGACAGTGATTATTGAACACACAGGGCAGGGATATCTGATAGGTCTCAGGATTTGATGGGTCATATTCGTAGGCGCCCATGTCACACCGTGGGCTGCCATCTCCATTACCATCCACAGATCTAGCTGAACCTCGTTGATCAATGCTTAATATACTAGCCGTATGGTCAGTACATCCAGAAGGATTCCCAGCGTCGATAGCCATACTGTTTGGCAATAACGGGTAGTATGCAGGTGAGCCCATCAATGTAAGAAACAATCCCGGGTATGTGTTCACTAGATCGCCTACAGCTGGCGCAAATGTGCACTCAGAATTGTCTCCAATCAGGTTGTAGCCCTGGCTTATGAATCCGCCGTTACAATCAGGTCCATACTCTCCGCTGTTACCGGCAATGATTGTATTCTGCAGCGTGACAGATCCATCTTCTTCATTCCGGATCCCGCCCCCACCCATAGTTCCTAATTCGTTTCCGCTAATAGTCGTGCTGTTGAGTGAGACAGTCCCTCCAAGGTTGTTAATGCCGCCTCCGCCGTTAGCAAAATTGTTATACAAGGTGCTGTTGTTGATATGTAGGGTTCCCCAGGCGCTGAAGATCCCCCCGCCAGAGTTTGCTTTGTTATTCCCGACGCTGCTCTCGTATAAGGTCAGCGAACCTCCGAATTGGATGAACACACCGCCGCCTTCACCTGATACTGTGTTGCTGATCACAGAGCAGTTATTGAGGGTCAAGCTACCATTGGTGAATATTCCACCACCGCCACTGGCGGAGCCGTTTTGTATGGAAAAGTGATCAATAAATGAGGTTACGTCACTGTTTAGCAGTATTCCTCGTCGAGAATTCTCTCCATCAATGATAGATACACTTTCCTGATTGGTGAAGGTCTCGTCCCACCCACCAGAGAGCGTGATATCCTTGTCAATCAGCACGATTTGTGAGGCCGTACCTGTATATGTACCAGTAGCCACATAGATAATGTCCGCAGGGCTTGCCTTGCTAATAGCGCCATTGATAGTTGCACACGGCGTACTCTCACTTTCGCACGAGTTGGAGTCACTTCCACCGGGAGTCACATACCAGAGTCCCGCGGCATCGGCAAGTCCAGATGGCACCGACAGGATCAATGAGCACACAGATGCCAAGCTTATGCCAATAATCGCTGTACTAACTAGAACCACCATACGTCTGATGTTCATCGAATAGGTCCTCCTCGTTAAAAAGATAACCACCGACATCGCGTCAGCGGCTACTGATGAGTTCCTTGATGTTAGCCAAGTATTGTTACTCACTTGACCTCCGTAGGAAACGAAACTTATGGAATGGGTTTGGGGTTTATAGTATCATTATAGCATATGCTGAACGGGCGCTTGATGACCAGACCTCAGTTTATCTACTAGGATAGCTGGTAGATACACTGATGGAATACCTTTGGATCATTGCTGATAACCTGATGTACCCCCGTCAGATTTCTATGATAGCTTTTCGACAGGGAGTGATAAGTTTTGATACTTACCAAAGTGAGGTAAACCGCACTCGGATAATACCTCAGATTTCCCATCTTTAGGTTTATATTAGTGGTACTGATAAACGTTGGTGATGCCCATACAAGACTCAGGAATGGCGATTCCTAATCTGGGTTAAGCACAAATGATTACCCACCAGTCATCGTCGCCCGGATGATGAGTGCCACCGCAATCAGTAAGGAGACCCCATAGACCAGCATAACCTGTCGGCGCTCTTCACCGCGCGTGTAGAGGTACAGCCCGGGGATAACCAGGGCACCGATGATCCCATAAAGGAAATGTAAAGTTCGTTCAGGACGTGCGCCTCCTATCCAGAGGTACAAACCCAATGCACCCTGGGATAAGATCAGTATTTCTCCAATCGCGAGCGCTCCCCAATAGTTGCTGCTGATCCCCTCTTTGCGGAAGAACCTGAATAACCCCCACATCGCCAGGATGACAAAGTAGTACATTACAGTATTCGCCAGTGCGCCATGGATTTGTGTTAGCGACATCAGGATCTCCTTACTTAAATCTTGTCTAGTACTGCGAGATATTACCATATTTGTGGTGCCAAATTTTACGGGTGATGATTTGATCACCCCTTTGGGTCATTGAAAATCATACTGCGGTTCACGTAATGAGGTAAGACAATTAAATCTCTTTTTGGTAAACTTCATCCAAATTCTATTGATATTTGTGAGCTATCACACCAGGAGCGGGTACTATGGCAGATAAGCCAGGTGATGAGGTCCTAGAGAAAAAATCGATCAATCGGCGTGAATTCCTCAACTACGCTTGGTTGGCTTCGTTAGGTTTTCTAACCGTCAGTATGGGCGGTGCGGTATTTTTGTTCGCAATGCCGCGCTTTAAGGAAGGCGAGTTCGGTGGGACTGTCACGGTTGGCCCGGTATCCGATCTGCCACCAGCTGCGGCACCTCCAGGAAATTATCCCAAAACGAAATTTTGGTTATCCAATACAGACGATGGCGTTTCAGCTTTGTATAAAGTATGCACCCACCTGGGGTGCTTATACAACTGGAACAACCAGGAAGGGAAGTTCATCTGCCCTTGCCATGGTTCCCAGTTCGACGAGGATGGAGAGTACATTGCCGGTCCAGCACCGCGCGCCCTCGACCAATTCGTTGTTCAGTACGTAGACCCAACAACCGGGGATGTAGTTGCTGAAAACTCTGATGGCCAACCACTGCCTGTCCCCGACGATCCTAATTTAATTATCCGGGTGAACACCGGAGCCAAGATTCCAGGGGAGCCACATGCGTAAGGCCCTGATGACTCAGTATGTAGTACTGGGGAGGTTTGATGAATAAGTCTCTCGATTTCAAGGATTACCGCAAGCGGATAGG
>JBFENN010000167.1:0-7250 GCA_041551115.1 Anaerolineales bacterium | reverse complement strand
CTTTGGCTGAGAACAACCCTGGCGAGAACGTAAAGTTAGTGAAGAACGAATCCTATTGGGATGCCGCCAATGTCTCCTTCGAGGAGATTAATATGGCTATCATCACCGAGCCGGCAACCTGTCTGGCTGCCTTCGAAGTTGGTGAGATTGACGTCGCAGGCTCTGCAGGCTGTGGTATGCCTCCCGAGGATATTCCGCGCTTGGTCGATACACCTGAATTCGGACGAGCACCACGACCTGGTGTCTACTACATGGGTGTCAACACTTCTGCGGCGCACACGGATAACCTAACATTCCGCAAAGCGCTGGCTAAAGCGGTTGACAAACGCACAATTATCGACAATGTTGAGGAGCAGCCGTGGTTAGTTGATGCCTACGGTGTGATCCCACCCGAGATCTTTGGCTACCAGGCTGATGCTGTAGGTTATGGCTTTGACCTCGAGGGTGCACAGGCCGATCTGGCTGCGTACATGGCGGAAGCTGGCATAGAAGACGCTGGCGATATCGTCGTCGAGCTCTGGTACAACAAGGGTGGAGCGAACCAGGAGATCCTCGAAGCCGTTGAGGCGATGTGGGAGGAAAACCTGGGGATCGACGTTCGTACTGTCAACGTCGAATGGGCAACCTACCTTAACATCCTTGATGAGTGTGGTGGCAGCGGTTACGAATAACTGACGCTACCCGAACAGGCATGGCTGCGGGGGACCCCCGCAGCCATGCAATTCCTGGACTTATTCAAGTAATTTTCATGGCGTCGACCGATTTCGGAAGCCTTTGTGTCTCAGGAATCGGGTCTTGAATTTATTTAGAATATACTGGAGGCCTTATGCTTGGCTTCATCGCTAATCGAGCGATTCGATCGATTATTGTGCTCATTTTAATCTCGATGGTAACTTTTACATTCATGCAGCTCGCCCCAGGAGGTCCGTTTAGCGCAGATGCTGGCGGGCGGCCACGCCCCCCTGAAATCCAGCGCAGGCTCGAAGCAGAGTTCGGACTCGATAAACCCCCGGTGGAGCAATACGTAAACTATATGCGTAAGCTGATCTTTAACTTCGATTTTGGCCCGTCCACACGCCAGATCGACTTCAGTGTAAATCAATTGATGTTTGGGGTCGATTTCGCAAGTAACCCATTGGGGTCTCCCGTCTTTGTTTCGGCTCAAATCGGATTATTCTCATTTTTGTTGGCTGTGGTTGTCGGACTCCCGATGGGTGTGATTTCAGCACTTTATAGGAATCGTTGGGCGGATCACACCGCCATGTTCGTCACTACGTTTGGCATCTCTGTTCCAAACTTTGTGCTTGGATTGATGCTCATCTTGTTGTTCTCTATTTCCCTTAAGTGGTTACCGGTCTTTGGCTGGGGCGATTCATGGAAGCAAGCTGTCATGCCGATTGTCACATTAGGCACTGGCGGAATGGCGATAATCGCTCGTCTTACGCG
Organism: Anaerolineales bacterium; assembly: GCA_041551115.1. Classification (GTDB taxonomy): domain Bacteria; phylum Chloroflexota; class Anaerolineae; order Anaerolineales; family UBA4823; genus DAOVXM01. Next base: position 5,804 of record JBFENN010000167.1, on the reverse strand, counting down.
TGCCAGCTTATTGGAAGTGCTGGGGCAGGATTACATCCGTACCGCACGCGCCAAAGGTTTACGCGAGCGGATCGTGCTCACCCTTCACGCACTTCCTAATTCACTTATCCCTGTTGTTACTGTACTCGGGCCCTTACTTGCAGCCTGGTTGACAGGAACTTTTTTCGTTGAACATGTTTTCGCCATCCCTGGCATTGGAAAATTTTTTATCACAGCGGTCACAGATCGTGATTACTCGTTGATCATGGCGACCATCCTGCTTTATTCGGGGGTGCTTGTTGTCGCCAATCTTGTAGTTGATATCGCCTATGGATTCTTAGATCCACGTATACGTTATGATTGACAATTAGTGCACTGGAAGGAGCAGGCGGCATGGCTGTCGAGGTACGAAAAGCTGAAGCAATAGATGATTATGTACTTGATACGGAGATCCTGGAGCGCCCACCTTATAGCATGTGGCGCGACATGTTTCAACGACTGCGCCGCAACCGCTTATCCTTCATCTCCATGATCGCCATCGTCACGATGGTTCTCATGGCAATCTTTGCGAAATTCGTAACGCCGTATGGACGGGATCAGACTGATTTCGAACACACTCGGGATGGTCCTAGCGCAACGCACTGGTTTGGTACGGACAAATTGGGACGTGACGTTTACACACGCATTGTATATGGTGGACAGGTTTCGCTTGGCGTGGCGTTCGTCGGGTCGATCACCGCGCTCGTTATCGGGGTAGTTTATGGATCCGTTTCGGGATATACCGGCGGGCGAGTGGATGACTTGATGATGCGTTTCGTTGATCTCATGTTTGGGTTTCCACAATTGCTGTTTATCATCTTGTTGATGCTTGTTATACCGCCAAACTCTTCTGAGGCGCTTTCACTCGTGGGCCTCTTTATTGGCCTGGGAGCTATCAGCTGGCTGAATGTATCCAGGCTAGTCCGCGGCCAATTCCTGTCCTTGCGCGAGAAAGAGTTTGTGGAAGCCGCTGTTGCGCTCGGGGCCTCTCCGATGCGCATCATCTTCCGCCATATCCTGCCCAACAGCCTTGGGCCGATCGTCGTCTGGCTCATGCTGACGATCCCTAGTTTGATCATGACAGAAGCTACACTAAGTTTCATCGGCCTCGGTGTTAGACCCCCAACGCCTAGTTGGGGTGGGATGTTGTCTGAAGGTTGGCGTGCTATGCGCACCTCACCATGGTTGGCCATCTTCCCGGCGGTGGCGATAAGCTTCACCATGCTTGTATTCAACTTCTTTGGCGATGGCTTGCGGGATGCGCTCGATCCGACGATGCGCGGACGAGATTAAATCTCAAGGGTCTTTAAGGGGCAACAAGTCGCCCGCTGCTCTATTGCAGCGGGCATTTTTCTTGTGTTGGGCCCTTGTTTGTTCAATCTCAGTAGACGACGCTCTCCAAGCAGGAGATTGGGTTCCCGCATAGCAGCAGGGGTGACAGGCTTGTCACCCCTGCTGGATCGTAAATGCAGGTTGTTGTATGTCCTTCTAAGGGGTAGGCAGTGATGTCGTTCTCGATTATTCCGAACTTAATACCATCAAGAAATGTGACAATGCCTGGCCGGCATCTTTGATGGCTTCGGGATTAAGATTGTGGATCGAGTCACGTGGCGTACCCGAGTAAATATCACCAGGTCGGGTCACAACAATACCAGAATAGGCAGGATCTGGAGGAAGATCCCACCCTCGACCACCCCCGCCTGCGAAGAAGAAGGGCCAATAATCGAGGGGCTCGGTGCGAATGCCCATGGTCCGAGCGCTTTCATCAAAGATGGCATCGAACCCTCCACCCGTTTGTATGCGCGCGAGATGCCTACTATCGCCGGCTCCCAAACCGTAAAGGATAACTGTGGTCCACGTATCGGATGGTCGCGTAGGTAAAATCGGTTCAAGGACGAAGTTCTCTCCACCATTTTCATCATAAGCCATGAAGACGACGGTGTGATCAGGTTCGAATTCAAGTTCACGCCAGAGTCGTAGGACTTCGAGCATGACTGCAACACCTGAAGCATTCTCATCCGCTCCGGGGTAATGAATATCCCCGTAGGGAGATGGGCCAGCGTAGGGTGCTGCTATCAGGATTCGTTGGGTTTGCACGCGAATATCTCCGCCCGGGAGATAACCCGCCACGTTAACACCAGGAACCTGGTTATATTCGAGCCCAACACGAACTCGGACAGGTACATGTGTCTCGATCCATACCTGCTCTTCTTCGATCACTGAAGTTCTAAGTGTATCAAAGTCATAGCCCAGATCAGAAATCAGCTTGCTCGCCGTTGTTTCACTTATTAGAAGAGTGGGTTCTGTGTCTAGAAATGCTAACGGTCCGAGGAAACGTGGGGCGACATTGGTTTTTGGAACATCCTCGTCCGGGACGACCCTGATGGCGAGGATAATATCGTCAAATCGTATCCGATCTGCCTCTGCTCCGACAATGAAAAAGAAGCCATTAGAAAGACGTGAAGCAAAATAGTTTGTATTCCCAAATATCACAAGCTCATCCTCAAATTCACCTGTGAAATCAAAGGGGTTGTCTGGATCGAAATAAAGACCATCACGTATGGTAAACAGAACTTCGCCTTCTGGATCAAGCAATTCGATCACCGGCATGCTGGTAATCACACCGTGCTGTGTGGGGTATGTTTGGAAGTAGGTGCCTGTTGGGAAGGGGGTTAATCCGGCTTCTGAAAATTGCTTGTTGATATAAGTAGCTGCAAGGTCTCTACCGTCGGAACCCGTTGCTCGACCGTTGAGTTCATCGCGAGTAAAAAACGTCAGGTCATTCCAGGCGCGTTCAACATTGAAATCTTTGGCGAGATCTTTGAAAGCAACCTCAGGACTTGTGATCGAAAGTATATACTGCACGCCAAAGAGGATCCCCATCGAGATGGTCACAAAGCGCAAAACAGAGAATCCACTCGGATAGAATCGGCCTCGCTCGCTAAAGCGCTGCAATCCAAAACCAAATAAATTAAAGCTTAGGATGGAAAGAAAGAAGGCGACAGCAGGTGCACCTGGAAGCCAGGGAAGTGCGCGGAATGAGCGCCAAGTGGTCCCCAACATTGCGCCCCAGTCTGGTGTTTCGAACGTAAGCGTATTACCCATGAAAGGAGCACCGGGTAAAAGCAATCCGCTCCCCAAGAACACGCTGACGAAACCAAGCTCTCCCAGAAGAAGCAGAGCGTTGGCCATCTCGAGCGAGATCAGTGCCAGCATCGTTGCAAACAAATTCGGGAGAACATGTCTACTGAGTATTTCAATCTGACTCAGTCCAACTGCCTGTGCCGACTCGATGTAGGATTCTTTTCGAATGTCGTAGACGTGACTGCGGAAAATCTGTGCCACTTCCCCCCAGCCGACGATCGATAAGGCGATGATAAACGCAATCTGTCCCCGGCGAATCCCAACGGCATACACGATCAGGATGGCCAGAACGAGGCCTGGGATGGCAGCAAAGAAACCTGCGACAATTGTTACAAAGCGATCGATGAAGCCGCCGGGTCTCCAACCCGCCAGCGCGCCAAGGACAAGTCCAAGAAGAATTCGAACAGTCGTTGCTAATAAAGCGATAACTAGCGTTGTGCGTGTGCCGAAAAGTAATAATGAAAGGATATCTCGTCCTTGTTGATCTGTCCCGAGTAGGTAAGTCGGGCCAGGTGGGAACGGTGCGCGATCAAGTTCACCATCAATCCATTGAATTGTCTGAATGAGGTAGGGATTATGCGGAGCAATTTGTGGTCCAAGGACTGCGATGGTCACCAGGGTGGCAACCATTAGAGCGCCGATAAGGAAGCTGAAGTCCTTCGCTGCATGGGTGATGCGGGCGAGGAGTGATCGAGAAAGCATTACTCAGCTCCCCTTGCGGTGAGTAACCGTGGATCGATGAGCGGATAGAAGAAATCGAGCAGGATGGTTACAAGAGCAAAAAGGAGGACCAAAGGGATAATCATGGTGACAACCATTTGGAAATCTCCCTGTTGCGCAGCCTGTATTAATACGTAACCAATCCCAAGCCACGAGAAGATGGTCTCCACGATTGGCAGCATAGAGAGCGAAAAGCGAAAAGAGACGCTGGCAGTGGTTAATATCGGCACGCCGGCATTCTTGAGCACATGTCGGATAAATACAATCCTGGGTAGCAGACCCTTACTGTAGGCTGTACGCACATAGTCGGCCTCATAGACATCCTTGAGTGCGGTATAAGTAAGACGCGTGATATTCGCCATTGGGCGGGTGGCGAGAACCAGCATCGGCATGATCATGCGAAGATCCCAACCAAAGCCGAAGACCGGAAGAATTCTCACGCCAGTTTTTTGATAGATCCATACTACTGTCCAGATGAGGGACATCGCAGCAACATAGCTCGGTGTAGAGATCCCGATAATCGATCCATTGATAATGAGTATGGATATTCGTGAGTGCCGGTATAAAGCAGCGAGACCACCTAAAAGGATACCCAAGGAGACGCCAAGGATAAGTGATGAGCCTAGCAGTCCGAGTGACCTGGGCAGCGCTTGCCCAAGCTCTTCCATTGCTGCAAGCCTACCCCCAAAAGCATCGTCAAGAAATTGGATCGTAGCATCCCAGGCTAGGGGTGTTGCCTCCAAGATTGAGGTATACCCCCCTCCTCTTGCTAAGCTCATCGCAAATGCAACGAAGAAGATTACGCCCAGGATCAGGATCACACTAAATATTAGACGTTGAATAAAACGAATAAGAAGAAACCAGAAAATTTGCGATCTGGATCCCTGTCGGGAGTCAATGTGTTGCGCCGTACCGGTGAAGGGATCGCTCATCCAGATGACCTTTCAGTAGTGTAATATTCGTTGATGGCCATGGTCTTCCTTATCGACCTGTGTAAGAAATGTTTAGGAATAGATCTCGGCAGGAGAATGGAATTGACGATTGGGGCGGCTTACTTTTTGAGGTTATGGTTAAGTCAATACTTTCTCCGCGAAGCGCTTGATGAATACAAGCAAAGGCCTCAAGATATTCTAACCGTGGACATCACGATTGCAAAGAACACCCAAAACAGGCATTAACTTATGGATCTCTCGCACAACAGGATGACTCCCTACCATGCCGAGATGGCACAGAGATTCAATTTGTTGGATGCCTATTTAGATACAATACAATGGATAATAGAGTTCAATTCAGTATCCTTATCAGTTACTCTCACAAGCTTGCGGTGCACTTTCTGGTATAGACTTTCACCCGTTCGCATTAGGATCTATTAATAGATTAGACCCCTGAGATTTATGAGCCTAGAAAACCCAGCTGAAGCATTCCCGTTACTTGTAATCCACGCTTTGCGTACGCTTTTTCGCACCCCTGACGGCGAAGCCCGTGCGGTAGATCCGCTCGACCTGGAGATCGAACGGGGTGAAATCGTTGGGATCGTGGGTGAATCGGGTAGCGGCAAAACGGTAACTGCGCTCTCCATAATGGGCTTGTTACAAAACGCAGGGGGCAGCGTATCCGGTGATATCGTCTTCGACGGCATGGATTTAAGCACATTATCTGATCAGGCATGGGCCAGGATCCGTGGTGCCCGCATTGGGTTGATCTTTCAGGATCCTAAAAGCCGGTTGAACCCGGTGTTCTCCGTGGGTGCACAGATTGCCGAGATTCTCCAGCTGCATCGGGGGCTTGATGCTGATGCCGCATGGGCTCAGATGTTGGCTTTATTGGAGGAGGTAAACCTCTCCAGTGCGGAAGCTCTTGGGGGAGCCTATCCTCACCAGCTTTCGATGGGCCAGGCGCAGCGGGTGATGATTGCAATGGCT
>JBFENN010000166.1:0-7271 GCA_041551115.1 Anaerolineales bacterium | reverse complement strand
ATTGGCATGGTTAGAGCTCTCAGAATGTTACGACCAATTGGAGAAGAAGAATATCTGCTTAAATTGGGTATTACGAATTAATCCATACAATCAAACTGCGCAACGAAGGTTGAATTCATGGTTTCCACCACAGTTAGCCCTTTCTTTTATCAAAGCTGATGACAAGCCGACTGGAGAAAGATTGCTCATTGACCTCTTAAAGAAAGAACCTCTCAATGAACTGGCATGGTTAGGGCTCTCAGCGTGTTATGACGATGTGGAGAAGAAGAAAATCTGCTGGAATTGGGTATTACGAATTAATCCCAACAATCGAACTGCGCAACGAAGGTTGAATTCATTATATCCACTACATATAGCACGTTCTTTAATTAAAGCTGGTGACAAGCAGGGTGGAGAAAGATTGCTCATTGACCTCTTAAAGAAAGAACCTCTCAATGAATTGGCATGGTTAGAGCTCTCAGAATGTTACGACCAATTGGAGAAGAAGAATATCTGCTTGAAATTGGTTTTAAAAATAGATCCAAACCATAAAACTGCACAACGAAGGTTGAATTCATGGTTTCCACCACAGTTAGCCCTTTCTTTTAACAAAGCTGATGACAAGCCGACTGGAGAAAGATTGCTCATTGACCTCTTAAAGAAAGAACCTCTCAATGAATTGGCATGGTTAGGACTCGAAGCGTGTTATGACGATTTGGAGAAGAAGAAAATCTGTTTGAATTGGGTATTACGAATAAATCCAAACAATAAAATTGCAAAACTCAGATTGTATTCTTTGTCTCATATACGGAGAGCTATATCTTTGATCAAAGCTGGTGATAAGCAGGGTGCGGAAAGATTACTATTTGACCTGTTAAAGAAAGAACCTCTCAATAAACTGGCATGGTTTGGGCTCGAAGGGTGTTATGACGATGTGGAGAAGAAAATTATCTGCTTGAAATGGGTATTAAGAATTGATCCATCCAATCAAACTGCACAACGTGGTTTGGATACTTTGTCTACCCCTATGGCTAAACCTTCTTAATAAGATATTGCCGATGCTTCTATAATTTATAATCCAAAAACTAAAACCGCACTAAAAATTTCAATCAAGCATCAACTGGAAAAAAGAAAGCTATCTTGGGCTTTCGAGTATGCGATTGGTGCATTTCGAGGTCGTAGGGCTTTTTACTTGAGGTTAATTTCACCTTCCCGTAACCACACAATTACAGTGGAGGTTATCATTGACTGCAAATCAGACAATACGAATTACTGGAGTGATCAGGGACTAAGGGAATGTATTGCAGTCGCACTGGCAATAAGTGGTGTTCATTCCCGGCATAGCCAAGTCGAGCTCTATTCGGGATTGGTTTTTACTTCAGTCGAATAAAACGTGATCTGTAATGATTATCCGTTTTTGACATTGCACAGTCTTTGTCGCTGTCCTGATGGCCATAAAAAGATAATACGAGAGAGTGATCACCAATAAAACCAAATATATTACATTACTAGTATTAACTGAAGATAATTCTTCAATATCCGCTATAAACATCCAAAAACCGCCGGTAATCATGTAAAATATCGCTTCATATACAGATCCGAACACTCCGCCCAATAATAGACCGTAAACAAAATAGAAGATTGCTTTACCTTGTTCTATGCTGTATACAGCCACCAATGCTGACAACCCACTTAATGAAACAGCAATAACACGAATAAGAAGAGATGTTCGTGTTATCACCCACTCTATCAACTGGTAAAGTGCTAATCCTCCAATGAAAGTCATTGCTATAAAAGGTGACCAAGTTAATATGGCAAGATAAACAAAAATCTCACCCTGAAGAACGAATGAAAAAACTTCTGTAACCGCTGAATCAAGAAATCCGATTACAGTTCCTATCAAAGCAGATCCAATCAATAAGGCAATCGTGCTGGACACTTTGGTTTGAAGTTCCGTTTCTTCCTTAGGTGCAATCAGTCTTCGGCGAAATTGTTGAATCTCGCGCTGGATTTCATCATTATCACCAAACTGAAGACATGCCTCCAGGCATCTCATGGCTCCTGCAGTGTCTCCCAAGGAATACTTGTACTTTGCTAAAGATTTCAACATCTGGATGTTTTCATCTTGTGGTTGGATGCCCCCACGCGCAAGTTGGAAGAGAGCAATGGGAGCGAAGATAATTCCAAATGGAATACCGATCCACCCAATTGTGGCTGTAATCCCACTTGCTAGCACCAAGTACAGATTTCGGTGCCTTTTACACATCAACCCAACAAAGGCTCTGCGAAAAGTGACTACAACAAAACTAACCACAAAGGGATATACAACAATGCGCAATGTGTCATCTTGACGGCCACATCGATAACATTGAGGAACTTCAGGTATGGTATATTCATCATCTGCTGGGATGTCTTGAGGCAGTGTTGTATTTTCAATATCCTGTCTAAATATATTCTCTAGAGGCTATCCACAAAAATGACAATGTATGCTGCCTATTCTTACTTCCGCATTGCAAGATGGACATTGCATGACTCTTCCCTCCCAAAAACCTTGTCAAGATGTGTTGATGATTCTTGTCTATCTCATAGAACAACTAGTTGATAACCATATCTATCTATGCAAATACAGCTCTATGGAATATCATCCAATGAACCGATTTGGAGTAAGTCATTTCTTATAGTCGTAGCAACCAATAATTTATGATAAACGTTTTATTGGATATTTTCCCGCAAGATTATAGTATAAGTGACATTATACTCTGATGTCTCCCCCAACTTGTGTTGTAAGGGTTAATCATCAAGGGGAATTGCCCCATTGTAAACCCTGTATTAACAGCCTCACAGGTAGTGCATCAGAGAATAAAATAATCTCCCATTGGTAACATCCCACACGCGAACTGCATGTTAGCTCCTACCTGTCGAGGCGAACGATTGCGTAGGGACAAGACCATAGCAACGATCGCAAAGGGGTTTCCCCAGCTTACAACTGTGGCGGGTAGTGATTTTGAAAGGGGTTGGATGAATCGTTTGTCGGAGAATATAGAGCAGAAGTAAACCCACTCAGGCAGTACCGCCAATACGCTGGGCGATGATACCAGCTTCAGTCCAATGGACAACGATGAGGGATATACCTGTCAGAATGGCGATACCGGCAACGAGCGGAAGTATGGTGCCGTTGAAGCTCTGCCCGATCAACATCCCCAGTGGCACGGCTATCAAGGTTGAGAGCGAACCGACTACCGCCGCACCAATGCCAGCAATATGACCCAACGGCTGCATGGCCAAAGCATTATTATTACCAAACAATATTCCGATACCGAAGAAGGTAATCATGAAATAACCCATCAGCAGTCCCAAAGGCGGCTGGCCTTTGGTAAGCAGAGCCATCCCCAGGGCGGCTAGAGACAGCGTGAATACCATCAGCAATGACCACCTCACCAGAGATCTCATACCATATCGCATCACCAGTCGCGCATTGAGCAGAAATGACACCCCGATGGATAGAGCAATCATGGCAAAAAAGAGTGGAAACAGCTCGCCCAGAGCATACTGCTCTTGAAAAACCTGCTGGGCAGAATTCAGGTAGCCAAGATGAGCACCGCTCACCAGACCCGCGATGACTGTATATCCAATTGCAGGTCGTATTTTAATAATCTCGAGCGCTGTCGTCATTATCCTGCGCAGCGAGAAAGGCGCCCGGTTTTCAGGAGCCAGTGTCTCCGGCATCCGCAGCCCAAACCATACCAGCGTGATGACTGCCATAAGTACAAAGCTCCCAAATATACTGCGCCAGCCTGCGAAGAGCAGGATCGCCTGTCCCATCGTTGGGGCGATCATGGGCACCAGGATAAATACGGTCATAATAAAGGACATCACCCGCGCCATGGCCCGCCCTTCAAAGCGGTCACGCACCAGCGCCAGCGTAACCGATCTCGGTGCTGAGATGCCAACTCCCTGCAGGAGACGACCAAACAGCATCATGGGGAAACTGAATGCAAAGACCGATAATATCGCGCCGACAATAAATACCGCATAACCAGCAAAGACTGCCGGCTTACGCCCTACCCTGTCCGATAATGGTCCAAAGAACAGCTGTCCAACAGCTAAACCCATGAATAAAACAGATACGACCAGCTGGCGTGAATTGTCGTTTTGCACATTCAGATCGCTGCCAATATGAGATAAGGCGGGCAGCATCGCATCTGTGGATAATGCCGTCAGCGACATCATCATGGATACTAGGATTACAAATTCAACTAGAGATGGATAACCTTTTCTTTTTGTCGAAGGCATTATCATTTGCCAAAAGGATTTCCGTCCCTCTGGGCATCTCCTTCAATTGTTTGATGATTTGCGATGTTTCCAAGATGCTGTTCAAGCAACCGGCTGTTCGCTATGGGTACCTGCGGCTACTACCTTCTCTTCAGTGTGCGTATTCGTTCATCCTGCGATGCCGTTGTCCACGATGCGGCCGTCCTGCATCTTGATCACACGCCGGGCAAAAGCCATGACGCGCGGGTCGTGGGTGGCGAAGACGAAAGCCGTGCCGGTCTCCTCGTTTAACTTCTGCATGATACCGATCGCCTGCTGTCCGTTCTCTGTATCCAGGTTTGCGGTCGGCTCATCGGCCAGCACGACGATTGGGTTAGGTGCCAGCGCCCGCGCAATGGCTACCCGCTGCTGCTCACCGCCGCTCATCTGGTCTGGTCGGTGCTTCATCCGGTCAGATAGCCCGACGGAGTCAAGCAGATATTCGACCTTCGCCTTGCGTTCTTTTGCAGCAACATTATTCAACAGCAGCGGTAGTTCCACATTTTCATACGCCGAAAGCACCGGTACAAGGGCAAAGAATTGGAAGATAAAACCGATCATCTCACGGCGGATGTCAGCGCGCTGGTTTGATTTCAATTGAGTGACATCCTGCCCGTTCACTTTCACCGATCCGCTGTTGGGTTTATCCAGACAGCCCATCAGCTGCAGCATGGTTGTCTTTCCAGAACCGGATGGCCCTACCAGCGCGGCAAACTCGCCAGAATCAAAACTTACTGTCACCCCGTTTATCGCATGGGTCTCGACCTCACCGATCTGGTAAGTCTTCACTGCGTTTTCAACTTCAATGATTGCCATTGTGTACCTCCTGGTTTTCGAGAGCTATAGCGGGAGTACCGTGCCTGGATCTCCTGCCCAATTCGCTAATTTATATTGAGTGTAATGCTTCCACCGGCTCCAGCTTGGCGGCGAACCGGGCTGGATAGAGAGCGGCCAACGAGACGATGACCAGCAGCAGCAACGTAAGGATAGCAAATTCATCCATAGCGAACCCGCCGTAGAGGGTGGTTCCCATTGTAAATCCTTCCGCTATTGATGCTGTTTCAGCCGGTATTGAAAATCCGACATTGGTAAGATAGTATACAGCTCCTAATCCCAACACCCAACCAAGCGCAATGCCCAACAGGGCTAGCATAAAACCTTCCAGAAAGAAGAGCAGCGTAATTTGACCTTGCCTCATGCCCAGGGCTGCCAGGATGCCGATTTCACGGGCGCGCCCAAATACGGACATTAGCAGCGTATTGGCAATCAGCACTGCAACAACCAGGAACACGATCACGTACAAGATATAGTAATAAACAATGCCCAATTCTAAGGTTTCCAGCAGGATGGCATTTAAATCTTCCCAGGTTCGGACCTGCGTGTCCGGTGCGTTAATCCTTGCGGCCAGCTCTGCAGTAGCCTCACGATCATGCAGCACCAGGATGATACTGCTGACCCTATCACCCACCCCGCTGAAGGACTGCAGCTGCGCTAAAGGCATAATTACCCTGTTTTGATCGATGCCTGGGAACCCTGTGTCAAAGAGCCCGGCTACTGTGTATATGCCTTCTTGCCCCTGGCCATCGGCATTGCTGGCGGCCAAGCTGATCCGCCGGCCAACAGTGATCCCCATCTCATCTGCCAAACCCTGACCGATGAGAATTCGACCGCGGTCATCACTCTTCAGGAACTCACCCGCCGTGATCCCTTTCCTCAGCGGATCGTGAAAAGCATCCTCTGGATCGATACCCAGCACAGCAAGACCGGTTGATTCTTGGGCCGTGCTGAGCAGGCCGCTGCTCCACAGCACCGGTGCAGCCGATTGGACCTCAGGCAGTGCTTCAAGCTGGACAGCCCAGGCCTGAGGATCTTCGAGCAAGTCCTTGGAAAGCAAACTCACCTTTCCTTCTTCATAGCTTTCATTTCGAATCTGCAGGTGGCCTGTACTCAGGCGGATATTATCGGTCAGCATATTGGAGTACATCCCTTCTATCAGAGAACTCATTGTCATAGCTACAACCAAACCAAGGGCAACTGCCAATGCTGTCAGAACAGTCCTGCGGCGGTTGCGAGCCAAATCTCGGAATGAAATGGTTAAAAACTTATTGATAGCCATTAAAGTTCTCCTTAGACGTAGTGCAGCGATTCGGCCGGCTCGCGCTTGGCAGCTTGTCGGGCAGGGAATAATGAGGCCAGCGCGGCAACAACTATCGCGGCAAGCCCGAATTGAACGATAGTGACAGCGGAGATGGCGGGATAGAGGCGGTCGCCCATCAAGGCGTATATTTCGCCCGCATCCTCCACAAATGAAAAATCAATCCCTGCCTGCCCGGTAACCATAACCAGCAGCCAGCTGAAGGTGCAGCCGATGACGGCACCGACGACGCCGATGAAAGCACCCTCCAACACAAACAAAGCCATCAGCTGCCGCCCTTTCATCCCCATCGCAGCCAGGACGCCCATTTCACGCGTCCGCTCGAAGACCGCCATCATCATCAGGTTGAGAATGCCGATGGCCGCCATCGAGAGCATGATAGCGCCGATTAATACCATGAAGACACGATCGGTTTCGATGGCTTCTCTCAGTTCTGGCCGCAGCGTGGATAAAGAATCGACCTCGTGGTTTGGGAAACTAGGTGCGATGGCGTCGATCAGCTCATCTTCCTGGCCGACCTTTTCCAAGATAACGGCGATTTCCGTTTCCTGGCCGCGTAAGTTGTACAGCGTTTGCGCAGTTGGCAGGTTCATATATACCAGTCCTTTTTCGGCATCCCCAAGCCCCAGGTCAAAGATGCCGACTACGGTCATCGAACGCTGGCGCATGGATTCGTCTTTACGCCGCCCTAGTAAAGAAATCCGGTCACTGGTAGTTACGGATAGATGGTCCGCTAAAGCTTGCCCAATGACGATGTTATTTTCATCTTCTGGCGTTAAAAAACGTCCCGCGCTGATGTTTTCCGCCACCAGGCTGACCGAAGCCT
>JBFENN010000165.1:0-7325 GCA_041551115.1 Anaerolineales bacterium | reverse complement strand
TGCCACCCAGATTTGGCAGCATATTTGCTTCAAACGACTTATGCGTACCTGGCCATCGGGCAACCATCCAATTCTCTATTCTGGCATCCTCCAAAGCATGCCAGAATGCAGCGAAGTAAGGCTTTCCCATTTGCTCTTCATGCTTTGCCGCTTCAGCCCACGGGCGGCTGTCACCGAGGCAATGCCCTAATACGTTGAGGGCCCGTCCTTTCATTTGGGGGTAAAGGGCGGAGGCAATCTCGGTGGCAGCTGCTCTCATAATGATATGACCCTGCGCGATCAGATCGCGGTTCCCGAATTCAAACCGCAGTTCGTAATCATGGGCAGCCGTCTGTAAAAGCCGCTCAAGCCGGAGCCGTCTAAGTTCAGCTGCCAGGTTTTGGGGGTTCGGGCTAGAAATAGAGGTCAATAATATCTTCAACTACTTCGGCGTCATACTTAGTCAACTTACTCAGGACGGTGTAGCGAGCACTATCGCAGATATCAAACTGCATGGACATGCGTGACCAATCGATCACCCGGCGAGTGCTGAATGATCCAAAAACCTTCTCGTTGTGGATAGCATCACGTACATCGCGCGCAACCTGAACCATCCGGGTGACTACGTCTCGATTATCGTTACCGCTTTGTGCCATGACAGCATCTATCTCTTCCTCCTCGGAAAGATAGTCCATACGCATAACCACCGGAAAGCGGTCCAACAATGCCTCGTTCAAGGTTTTGGTACCGCCATAGCGAGATTCCTCACTGGGATTCATACTGGCAAAAAGTCGGAAGTTAGGATGGGGACGGACAATGCGACCATCATACTCCATCAGCACTACCATGTGATCGTCATCAAGCAGGGAATGCAGTGAGAAAGCGATCTCGGGTAAGCAAGCATTGATCTCATCCAAGAGGATCCAATCCCCCGCAAGCATAGCATCTACCAAGACACCATTTACCCAGTAGGTCCCTTCTTCATTGATTAAAAGCTTGCCAAGAAATTCGTCCACGGTAGTAGCACCATTGAGGTTTACACGGCGCAACCCATTATTGGTCTTCCAAGCGAGATAGCGAACAGCGAGGGTTTTTCCAACACCAGTTTCACCAATCAACAACACGGGCAAGTCTCTTACAACTGCGTAGGCAATCTTCTCCAGGTATCCTTGCGAAGGGGCAATGTAAAATTGCTCGCGAGGTATGTAAGGGCTGGTATTGTCATGATTAACCGGCACGTCAACTGAACCGATGGCAATCCTCTTGCTAGTATCAGATACGTTTTCTATCATCCCGTCCTATATTAAATTACGTGTTATTTGGAAAATTATTGTAATACGGAATTGTATGTAGGCATGCTGATTTATCCTAACACATTCAAAAAGATGAACAGCAAGCCCACTATTCGAAGCAGTATTTCTATTCCTACAAACCTGTTCAGAATTACATACTGTTGCTATCAAAAATTAGAGGCTGGCAGGTACAATCACCCGACAGCCCCCAATATTGTTTTAAGGTGTAGCCATTTTCTGGCGTAGATAAGCCTGGCCGGCTATCACATTATCAAGCAGGAGCAGATTTTTCCTTCTCTTCTAGTGCGCGCAGAATCTTCTCTGGCGTTGCTGGCAAATCCATGATCCAGACACCAATTGCATCGTATATAGCATTAACGATCGCGGGTGCCTGTGGGTTTGCAGTCATCTCACCAATCCCTTTTGCACCATACGGTCCAGTTGATGAGCTCATCTCTACAATTACCGCTTCTAAATGTGGAACATCCTTGGCAGTCGGCAGCATGTAGGAGAAGAAACCCTTCGGGTAGTGATCCATGGTCGGGTAGTAAGGATGCAGTTCCTCCATTAAGGCAGAACCTAGACCCCCAGCTGCGCCTCCATCAATCTGACCCTCTACTAACAAAGGGTTGATAGCTTTGCCGCAGTCATAAGCACTGACCAGCTTCAGCACTTTCACCACGCCAGTCTCAGTATCGACCTCGATCTCAGCAACTGTGGCGCCGTAAGCCATATTATGCAGTGGTTCACCAGCTCCAGTTTCGGGATCGAGGATTGCTGGAGGCCAACCGAATGCGCCCCGCCCAGCAATGATGCGCTGTTCTCCCCAAGCGGCGTGATTTGCCACATCGGCTATTGGTATCGCCTGCTCAGGAAAATCTCGCACAACTACCGCATTATCTTGTAAGGTCAGCTGCTCGGGCTCAACGCCAAGTTGACCAGCAGCGATCTCAAAAAGCACATCGCGCGCTTCCCGAGATGCTTGAAGTACCGCATTTCCAGTTTGGTGGGTTATCCGGCTGGCAAAAGTGCCAGCATCCATTGGGCTCGAATCGGTGTCCACTGTGGTAACGTTTACTTTTTCAAGCGGTACACCCAGCTCTTCAGCTGCAATCTGGCGCATGATTGTACGGGCACCTTGCCCGATATCCACACTGCCGATGACCACATCAACACTGCCATCGGTTTGCATCTTCACCATCGCTTGGCTAGGGTCCCCACCACCGCTCAAACCAGTTGGGTACCAAACAGCAGCAATTCCAGTTCCTCGTTTTATGGGCATGCTATCCTCCTACCTGCTCTTGGAAGTCATGCTGAGCAGTTCATCGTCAAGTTTTATTCCAGCTCGTTCGGCAGCCACCTGCATAACTTCGACTAATGCACAGCTATGCAATGTCGCCTGGGTTGCAGATGTATCACCATCGCGCACAGCATTGATGAAACGCAACCGCCAGGATTCAATACCAATTTCTTTGGCAATGCGTTCCATCTGCACTTCATGAGCATAGGAAGCTTGATAAAGGCCAAAGCCGCGCATGGAACTAGTCGGACGCTTGTTGGTGAGGATTCCGTACGACATTACTTTGACATTGGGGATGTTGTAAGGGCCGGCAACACCAAAAGCATGTTTTGCAACAACATAATCGTTCGTAAGCAGGTAGGCGCCGCCATCCCGGATCGAACGAATATCGCGGGCAATGATACGACCATCCTTCATTACCCCATCTGTGAAATACATGTGCATCGATCCACGATGTGTAGAACCAACAAACTCTTCTTCCCGGGTCCACAGCCATTTAACAGGTTTGCCGTTTGTATGGAGGGACATTACAGCGGTTATTGGATCCGCATGCGGGTCATTTTTTGAACCAAAACCACCGCCTACAATCCCACCTATCATGTGGACTTTCGACTGCGGTTTTTGCAGTATCCCAGCCAGAAATCCTTGGTTCATAAATACTGCTTGGGAAACCGTATAGATATTTGTGCGTCCCATGCCATCAGTCTGGGCAATACTAACTTGCGTTTCAATCGGGCATTGATCCTGAGCAGCGGTGCGGTAGTAGCCTTCGATGACATAATCAGCTTCTTTGATTGCTTTCTCGAAGTCTCCTTTAATCACACGCTGGAAAGGATTGTCACCAAAAAAGACGAAGTTGCCATTTGGAGATACCTTGGGAGAGTCCGGTTCCATCGCTTTTTCGGGATCAAGCACTGGTGTTCGCTCTTCCAAGTCCACCTTGATTAGATCAACTGCTTCACGGGCTGTATCAACGTCGACTGCTGCTACTGCGGCGACTTCCTGTCCAAGGTAACGAATCTCTCCCTCCGCCAAAACTGGAGAATCCCCGGCGAAACCGTAGCGGTTGAACGGGACATCCTCATGGGTGATAACGGCGACAACACCCGGTAGCTTTTTAGCTGCACTCGTGTCGATATTGAGAATCTTCGCTGAAATAACAGGTGAACGCCAAGCTTTAATATAGAGCATATCATGCAGCCGTATATCATTAACAAATCTAGTCTTCCCAAGGGAATGCTGCATGCCGTCATATCTCGGCAGTCGTTTTCCAACGTATGTACGTTCTTCCATGATAACCTCCTGCGCCTACGCGTTCATCTGTTCGGCTGCCGATAGGACCGACTCAATGATCTTTGTGTAGCCGGTGCAGCGACAGACATTCCCAACAATACCCTCAACAACCTCATCACGGGTTGGGTTTGGGTTACTATCCAATAGTGCTTTCGAGGCCATGATCATCCCTGGTGTGCAGAAACCGCATTGTGCCCCATAGTGCTCGTAGAATGCGGTTTGCAGCGGGTGGGGATTTTCCTGGGTACCGATACCTTCTAAAGTAGTAACCTCACGCCCTGCAACCGTGTGAGCTAAAACCAAGCAAGAGTTTACTGCTTCACCATCCAGGATAACCGTACAAGCACCGCAGTTGCCCTGCTCACAACCAAATTTCACGCTAGTAACGTTGACATAATCACGCAGCAGGGTAAGGAGGTTCACAGTTGTCGGTGCCTCAACCTCAACTGGCTGACCATTCAACATAAAAGACAGCGGGAATTTTTCCATTTTAGTGTTTGCCTCCATTCATCGACCCTGCCTCACGCAGCGTTCGCGATACAAGTACACCAATCACTTTTCGACGATACCAGATCGTGCCGTGGACATCATCAATCGGCTTAATCGCTTGTGATGTGATCTCAGCCGCCTGTAGGATACTCTCGTCGGTCAGCTTTTTCCCTACCAGGGCACTCTCAGCGGCTTTAATACGTAAGAGTGTCGGTGCTGCAGCACCGACGGCGATATTCACCGCCTCAACTGAGCCCTCTGCATCTAATTTGACCCTGGAAGTGGCGTTTATCACTGCGAGCGTCAGCGCTTGGCGTCGGCCGATTTTCATGTAGGATGATCCTTCTCCCGCCTGAGTGGGTTTTATGATGATCTCAGTAAGCAATTCATCGGAGCGCCGCACGGTTTGGCTGGGGCCAGTATAAAATGCATCCAGCGGGACAACGCGAGAGCCCTGCTTACTGGTTAGCACAACTTCTGCACCCAGTCCTACCATCGCACAACCTGTATCAGCAGCTGGGGAAGCGGTGCAGATATTGCCTCCCAGGGTAGCCAGTGAGCGAACTGGTGGGCTGGCCATCTTCCCCGCTGCCACAGCTAACGCCGACGCTTTCTTCCTAAGGATGGGGGAATTTCCTGCAGTTTGCATGCGCGTTGCTGCCCCGATATGCAGCATACCCCCTTCTTCCTTGATATATTCTAGACCGAGCCGGCCGATCCACATGATACTCCCTGGGATCTTGAACTCAAGGTTCATATCGCGAACCAGGTCAGTACCCCCGGCAAGGACACTGATATCTGCCCCGTATACATCCAGAAGCTCAAGCGCTTCTTCCAGTGACGTGGGTGCAAAATACTTTACATCTTTCACTTTTTATCCTCCTTGCTGAGCAACGGTGTGGGGATAATTCTGTAACTTACCGAGCTCAACGAAAAGATAGCTTAGAACCATCGAACTCCGTTCAGGGGTTTCAATTCGGCGTTGGGCTCGCCTGGGTAACTAGGCTGTGTTTGCAAGATTGCTCCAATTCAGACAGGCATCACGAAAACAAACATAAGTCATTCGTCATCGCACCTGCACCTACATCAGTATGGAATAAAATCGCCGCGCTCTTCAGCCGCCTTACGTGCAGGTTCGCCATACTCCCATGAGTATTCTGGTCGGTAGCGTTCACGCCAGTCACTATATCTCAGCCGCTTGAGGTCAGCTTGCTGTGGATACAGCCATTTGATACCCCATTGGGGAACAACCACCTTCGCATCAGGCAGGCGGCGGTCTGCTATCCAGCGTACCTCTTCTGGGTCAACTTGTGTATTACCCCAGTTATCCCAGTGCAGCGGGAGTAAAACTTTTGCGTCGAGTAATTCTCCCATCCGGACTGCATCATAGGGGGTCATCTTGTCTGTCGCGCCTGGTGCATTAGAGCCGATATTGAATGTCACTACATCAATGTTGTACTTCTTGAAAGTGATATAGGCATTTTGGTACAACGTGTCTGCCAGGTGACAGAGGTTAACCCCACCCACCTTGATGAAAAACGTCACCGCTACATCATCGAAAGGTCGTCGAACACCCGGCTTAACTTCTACACCTGGACCTCCGGTCATGGTAGCAATACGATCATAATTCGGAAGGATATCAATCGTAATGTCCTTTATCTGGTAGGACTGACCCGGACGGACAAGCTGGATTCGTTCCTCAGGAACTTGAAATTTTCTCATCCGCTCAACCGCTGACAAAGGTCCGTAAAATTGACAATCTGTGGTTTGTGTAGCAGCTTTTAAAGTATAGATGTCAGTGTGATCCGCGTGCTGGTGAGAGCATAGAACCGCATCCAGGGTCTTAAAACCGAAAATATCAATAACTTGTGGATTGATACGCATCCAGTCGATGGTTGGGGAACCGCTGGTGCGGCATACACCACAATATTCATATTCTGTGTAGTGGGCTGGACCGGCATAGTTATCCACCAGTAAAACAGCACCACCAGGGGATTTGACGACAAATCCCATCCCGCCAGTCCACCAAAAAGCGTAGTTCCCTTCTGGTACTTGGGTTTCCTCGATCTCACGGTTGAGCCACTGCCCCCATTCGGGAAAACATTCTAGGAGCCACTGCAGGCGATCGATCCGGCGATCTTTATTCAACAGGTGGTCGCCTTGCATCGTTCCGCGCCCATCCCCCACCATCTCAAATTCATTTAAGGCTTTCCTTATGTCTCCATTGTCGCTCATAGGTCCATCTCCTTCATACACGTTTTCCGAATACCAATAGATGTCATTTCTGTGATTCGCGGATAACTGCTTCCGCTCCAGTCACCCAATCAAAGACCGGGTCCGTTGAGATGCTATATGCCTTGTCATCACCAGACAGCACCCATAAGTATCCAAGTGTAGTCCCTGGTGCAGCAACAGTTGGGTGGAAACCATTCTTCAGCAGGTAGACATCATCATTACGGATGAAAAAACTCAATTCCTGATCATCTTTATAACCTAGCTGGACACCATAGCCATGTGTGGGTTTGACCTTGAAGAGGTAAAACTCTTCCAAGATGTTCTCCACCCCAGAGATCTCATCGTGTTTGTGCGGTGGAATACCTGACCAATTTCCAGGTGGATTGATTGTCTCACCAACGATTAATCGCTGGCTTATCGGTGATCCCGGTGGAATTACCAAACGGACATCTCGCCGCCAGTTTGCCACACCGGCTGAGACAACCCGCACGGTATCTGGCTTGACCAAAGTGGGTGGTAGATCTATATCGCATGGCGCCTTGGCTACTGCCAACTCTAACTGGGTTTCAGCTGTTATGGTGAATTTGCTCTGGCGGGGTGCATATACTGCCCAAGGTGAAGCACTGAATATATCTGCGCGCCCGCCAACTCCACTCCAAGCAGATTTTGCACCGTTATTGACCTCAACCGAGAAACGGCCAGATAGCGCGATGAGAGCCGCTTCTTCATCCTGAACT
>JBFENN010000164.1:0-7343 GCA_041551115.1 Anaerolineales bacterium | reverse complement strand
TGACTACGCCGAAGCAATGGCATACCTTGCAACGAAGGTTGAAGCTGGTCTAATTAGCGTAATGTCTCCTTCGCAATGGCTTAATGCTGTACAGGTCGAGCCGGTAGCGTTGCCGCCCTTGTATCAAATGGTCAATGAATAAATAAAAAACAAACATGACAAATGACTCCGACATACCATACGCCTCATCTAGCTATCGTCGATCTTCGGATCACGATAACCTGACGCGACTGGCGCTATTAGAAGAGGCGAAAGCAGATATGGACCGGCACAAAAAAGAGGTTGAGAAATCTCTGAAGCACATGCAGGACGGTATATACAGCATCGATAAGGCGCTTTCTGACCATGTGATGAACGACGCTAAGGAAAGAGTAGTTGAAGCACAACAGAGGGCAAGCGGAACGAGACAGGTTTTGTTTTGGTTAATATCAACATTCCTCGGGGTAATTGGATTATTTATCACGCTAGTGGATAAGCTGAAATGAAAAATATACTTCCCGGCAAGAAAACAAACATCAATACAATACTGCTGGCACTGGTCGCACTGGCGCAGGCGGTAGGTATACAGATGGACGCTGAGGTAGTAACGGCGTTTATCGAGGATTTCTCGATCTGGGTAAATACTGGTATCGGGTTACTTGCTGCTGCTGGCGTTTACTTTCGCGGGCTTGCACAGAGTTGAGAGCTGTGAATGAAAGCGATATGGACTCCGACAAGCAAAGATGGTGTGCCAGGCATAGTTAGGGTTTTTGAGTCTGATGATGCGGTATTCGGTGAACCTTATCTATTTTTTATTCAGGCAACGATTGTTGATGTTGGAAACGTCGCATTGATCGAAGGATTGCAAGGCGGAATATCAACAGAATCAATGCGGGCGATAAGATCAGAGTTTAAGCGTGTCGGAGTCAAGTATGTGCGATGGCATCACACTAACAAACGAGGCCATCGAATTGACTGTTGCTACGATGTGCAGAAAAATAAACTAAGGTTAGAATAGAAGGCGTATTGTGGGCACGGTGGGAGCACAACGGTAAACAGATGAAATGCAATCTTCTGACCGGACAGATTACCAGAGACAAAGAATAGCAGTAAGGCAACAGAATTTAGTCATGCCGTGAGGCAGCACTAAATAACCCGGTCATGGGGCCGGGTTTCCCATTGTGGAGTGGTAAACATGAATCAAATGGATCAAGCGGAAGCAATCCAAGACGATCATATTCCGGAACAAGCCGAAGAAACGGAAATTCTGGAAGAGATCAACGAAGAGAACGAAGAGGTAACGACCGAGGAAGATCCCGAAGAGAAAACGCCAGAGGTCGAGTTCATCGAGGTCGAGCGTAACGGCAAGAAGTATACGGTTCCTAAAGACCTGGAACCTGAACTGCTGATGCAGTCTGATTACACTCGCAAAACTCAAGAAGTGGCAGAGGTCAGGAAAGCACTGGAGCGTGAACAACAGGAGTTCCAGCAAGCTGTACAGACACAACAGCAAAACATGCAGGGTCACGCGCAACTAGCGGCTATACGTTCGCAGTTACAGCAGTATCAGAACGTGGATTGGACGCAATTCAGCGAGGCAGACCCGCAGGCAGCACAACAGGCATTCTTCCAGTATTCGCAACTGAAGGATGCCGCTGGCAATCTGAGCCAGCAGTTACAGCAACAAGAAGCCGTAGCACTCCAGCAGCAGCGGGAAGTACACGCTAAGCGGTTGGAGCAAGGGAAAGCTGAGTTGGCGAAAGATATACCGGGCTGGAATGCAGATTTGGCACAGGAAATCATTGCCCACGGTTCGAGTTATGGGTTTTCAGAGAATGAACTGAAATCCGTCATCGATCCGAGAATGGTCAAGGTACTGAACGATGCCAGGATGTATAGACAGTCGATCAAGAAGGTCACACAATCCAAGCCAGCAGAACAAGTGAAGCCGGCCCAGAAAGTCAGGGGCGGCGCATCTGTTAATGTCAACCCGGATAAAATGCCGATAGACCAATGGATGAAGTGGCGAAACAAACAACTCTCGTCGTGAGACGATAATTTCCCTATAGATGGAGGCCGACAATGGCTAATACAAATCTTACCATTGATATGATTACCCGCGAAAGTCTGCGGATATTGCATCAGAAATGCAACTTTATCTCGAACATCACCAAAGGCTACGACGACGCCTTCGCCAAAAGCGGCGCAAAGATCGGTGACACTCTCAGGATCAGACTGCCGTTGCAGTACACCACTGGAACCGGCGCGACGATGGCAACCGGAACCGGCGCTGATTCTGTTGGCGTATCGACTACGCTACAGGTAAGCACTCAACGGCATGTTCCTCTGCGGTTCACTTCCGCCGAGAAAACGATGGATATCGATGACTTTTCGGAGCGTCATATCAAGCCGGCAATGACCAAGCTCGCCGCGATGATGGAGAAAGACTGTATCGCTCAGGCGCTCACGGGTACTGCCCAGCTTCACAAGGCCGCGACTCTAGCAACTCCGGTGTATAAGGACGTGATGGAGGCTCGCAAGATCCTGCAAGAGTCTTTGACTCCCGAAGATGCCAGAACGATTCTGCTCGATCCGCAGATGTCGGTGGATCTGAATGACGCCTTCAAGGGCTTGTTCAACGATCCGAAGAGTATCAGCCGATCTTTCCTGGAAGGCATGATCACCAGGGCGCAGGGTTTCGACTTTTACGAGAATACCCTCCTGCCTGATTATACTTCCGGTGCTGAAGATACGGGTGATGCTGCTTACGATATTGCCGGCGCACAGTCTAAAACGCTGAGTGCTAGTGATAACGACCCGAACACCATGACTCTGACCATCGACCAGGGCACCAAAACCATTACCAACGGTCAGGTGTTTACGATTGCAGGCGTTTATGATGTGCATCCCGAATCGAAGGAAACCAGAGGTACGCTTAAACGGTTCACGGTCGTGTCTGGCGGGCAAGCTTCGGCAACGTCGCTGACCATTACCCCCGCTATTATCGCAGCAGGACCGCATAAGAACTGCTCTGCGGCAGCGGCCAATGATGCGGCTTTGACCTTCCTGAATGCCGATGCTTCAACGACTTTTCACCAGTCGCTGGCATTCCAGAAAGGGGCTTATGCTATCGGTACGGCTGATCTGGTCAAGCCACCAAATGAGTCATGTTCGAGACAAGTGTTTGACGGCATTTCCATGCGAATCATCGAAGACTTCTATGATGGTGTGAAAGACCGGCTGTACACTCGTTGCGACGTGCTTTACGGGTTTAAGGTTATTCGTCCAGAACTCGCCGTCAAGGTTTGGCATACCTAGTCACTAACCGCCCCCTCTTCGGAGGGGGCATTATTAGGAAAATGAATGCCTGAAGTTACGGATAAACGGGATTATAAAAAGATCGTATGGCTTGCCAGCTATCCGAAGTCTGGTAATACCTGGGTACGGTGCTTTCTTGATGCTTACTGTCTTGGTGATGTGGACATCAATGAATTGTTGTGTAGTGTCAACGACGATTTAGCGCCAGCGCATCAGATAGGCGATGGTTCGGATATTACGGAATGTCGGTTTGAGATACAGCAGTTAACTCGGCCAATGTCGCTATTGAGGCAGGTCAAGCAGTATTTATCTACATCGATGGAAATTCCATTTTTTCTCAAGTCGCACAATGCAAATCTGTTAATTAATGGATTCGAGTTAATACCGGAAGTGTTAACGAAAGCATCAATTGTCCTGATCAGAGATCCGCGCAATGTACTGCCCAGCTATTCAAAGCACATGGGCGTGGACATGGATAAAGGGGCAGAGTGGATGCTAGATAAATACCGGATGTTGCACGGGCCGAATAAGACGATTGATTTTATATCGTCGTGGAGAGATCACACTAACTCATGGTTGAACTGCGGTACTCACAATATCATGTATTTCAGGTATGAGGATTTGAAGGCCGAGCCGGTCAAGTATTTCTCAAAGATGTTGATTCATGCCGGGATAGAAGTAAACGAAGAGAGAGTTAAAAAGGCGGTTGAACTGGTACAGCTCGACAGATTGAAAAGGGACGAAGCCAAGAAAGGCTTTGCAGAAAGGTCAAAACATGCAGATCAGTTTTTCGGTGCTAAACACGATCAGATCACGCCGAAACAGAAAACGATGATAGAGAAGCACTGCCACAGGGTTATGAAGAGGTTAGGCTATGAAATTTGAAGAATACCCGAAGATGATCGAGAAGGACGGCCAGCAGATCATCGTCAAGAATGCCGAAGAAGAGCAGGCGCTTACGCTTACTGATGAAAAGCCGAAACGCAAATATGTAAGGAAGAAATCAGATGTCGCTGAGTAATTATTCAGAGCTTCAAACGGCTATTGGAAATTGGCTACACAGGGACGATCTGACTAGCCGTATCCCTGAGTTCATTACTCTGTGCGAAGCGTATTTAAACGACGATCTAATAACTGGTGCGATGATAGCGGAAGCGACTATCACGCCTTCTCAGGTAGTTGCTTATGTGGCTTTGCCTGATGGGTATAAAGAGCAGATAGCTTTTGTTGACAACAACGGCGAAAGGCTTGTGCAGCTTAACCCGGAAGAGCTCGCCGATATTGCGGTTAGCACAGGAAGCCCAGCTTATTACTCGATCACTTCCAGGATCAATTTCGACTGCATTGCCACCAGTGCGGTCAATTACACGATGACTTACTACAAGTCGCTGGATATTGCCACAGATTCAACCAACGGTGTTTTGACCAATCATCCAAATTTGTATTTGTACGGCTCGTTAATACAGGCTGAGCCGTTTTTGAAAAATGATATGCGGGTTGGAACTTGGCATCAGCTATATGACGTAGCTTTGAAGAAAGCTAATAACCGCTCTCAGAAGTCACTTAAGAAGCTGAGAACGGAGTTTTCTGGTCGCGGCTTTGATATCGTCCGGGGCTATTAATGCAATTACTCGGCTATGCTCCTGATCTGGACCCGACGACTCCGGGCGTGTTGAAATCAGTCAGTAATGTTGTGCCGACCAAAAAAGGCTTTAGGCCGGCAAACAGCCTGATTAATGCTGGATTGGCTGCTGTATCTTCTACCGTGAATTCGCTCGTTGTTGTCGAAAAGCTTGATGGGGAGAGGACGGTTTATGTTGGCACTGATGCGACTTTAGAAGAGGCAGGGTCTGGTACTTGGACAGATCGTTCCAGGGTTGCCGGATATACCTGTGGCGACCGGTGGTCCTTTGCTCAATTCGGAGATATCACTCTAGCCGCTAATGTCGCAGACCTGATGCAGTTTGCAGCAACCGGGGACGCTGATTTTGCGGATATCGCAGGAGCGCCGCAAGCGAAGTATATTGCCGTATGCGCCGGGTTTGTGATGGCCGTGAATCTATCGTCATCTACTGATGGTTGGCATTGCAGCGCATATCTGGATTATACGGACTGGATTGAAGCGGTTTCGACGCAATGCACATCTGGCCGTCTAGTCGGTGGCGGTGCAATCACTGGAATCAAAAAGCTAGGCAGCGGATTTCTGGTATTCAAGAAATCGTCAATGTACCTGGGACAATATGTAGGTTCTCCGGTAGTGTGGCAGTGGGATGAGATTCCCGGAGATGTGGGATGCCCAGACGGTAATGCAGCGGTAGATATCGGTGACAGAATTGCTTTTCTTGGGAATGACAGTTTTTATGTTTTCGATGGTGCTAGGGCTGTCGATATCGGCGAAATGGTACGTGAATGGTTTTTCCAGGATGTAAACAACAGTTTTATTCATAAAGCAATAGCGACGTATAACCCGAATACAGGAAACGCAACTTGGTACTACCCAAGCAAAAATTCAGATACCGGAACGCCGGACACGGCTCTCGTGTACAACGTCCGAATGGGTAAATGGGGCAAGTTTGACGCGACGATTAACGCAGCGGCAAAGTATTTCCCGCCTGGTGTTGTCATTGATAGCGGATCGGAAACCGATCTAGCCGACCTGTACGCAACAATTGACGATGCTAACGACATATCTTTTGACTCTCCATATTGGACTGCGGCGATTGCGATAGACGGTGTAATTAAAACAAGCGATAACAAGCTCTACACATTGACCGGAACACCTGGTGCTTCAAGTATGACGATCAACACTATCGGCAATGACGATATGTTCTCGACTGTAACAGGGCTGAGGCCGCGATTTCTTCTTGCGCCTGATTCATCATCCCTGACATATGCCAAAGATGACACATATGGGGATAGCTTCGAACAGAAAAGAACGTATCCATTGTCGAATGGTAAATATGATCTTCTGCAGTCTGCTAGATGGCACCAGATCACGCTAAACTTTAACGGTGATTACGAGATATTGAGCGTCATGCCTAAAGTGGTTGAGGACGGTTACTGGTGAACACAACGCTACCGATTCCCGCAATGTCACTTAGGTATTTGAGCAGTTTAAACATTCGGTTGCGAGAAATACTCCAGCAGCTAAGAAGCGAAAGCCCGCAGAAAATGAACGGGGTTGTTTATGTAGATTCATTCGCTATTGCTGATCTCCCAACTGCTGATAAAGCGGGCGGCGTTATTTACATATCTGATGAGTCGGGCGGGGCTGTATTAGCGTTTTCTGATGGCACAAACTGGCGCAGAGTTACAGATAGAGCGGTGGCGTCGTGATCAACTTGCAATGGATTCACCCGACCAATCTTGGAACTACATGGGATTTGATAAAACCAGGGCTGGAGAAAGTCCGAATTGTTGGCGATCACTGGCGCTGCGAGGATGTCTATTTAGCGGTCAAGACCGGCCATTCAAATTTGCATGTTGGATATGACGGTGAGAAGTATGTCGGGTTTATCGTCACCACTCCAACGGAATCATGGGACGGGATGTCTTTGCATATCTGGGCAACATACTCAAACGCAAAAGATGTGAATCTGTTGATAAACGAACTGTCCCAGGTAAAAGAGTGGGCCAAGGCAATCAATGCCAAGCGAATTACGTTTTCAAGCAAACGAGCCGGGTGGTTAAGAGTTGCACAAAAGCTGGGGTTCCAGCAGTCAGTAATCAATTACGAGATAGGTGTATAACATGAGTGGCGGCGGCGGATCTACCCCAAAGAACACAACTAGCACAGTAACCAATAAAACCGAGTTGCCGGCCGAAGCGAAGCCGGTCATGCAAGATATGCTTTCCAGAACTCGCAGTTTGGCGAAGCAACCGTATTCTGCATACAGCGGCCAACGACTGGCAGGGTTAACCCCGGAGCATTATGCCGGGTTGCAAATGACAGCAGACCGGGCAATGCAAGGCTCGCCGGCACTAAATGCCGCACAGGAACACTCTGCCGGTGTATTTGGTGACAAGTACATGGACCGTGGGCTAGA
>JBFENN010000163.1:0-7369 GCA_041551115.1 Anaerolineales bacterium | reverse complement strand
GTTCATTTGAATAAAACCGTGTGTTCGTGAGGTTGGCGGCATCACCCTTTGCTGGAGCGTGGTTTAACAATGGAACAAAGACGCCCATACCCGGAAATCATTGTCGCCATAGCATCCGCTGCCTGGGGATTGTTCTGGATTCCGCTGAGGGCGCTCGAGCGCGCCGGCCTCGGCCCCGCCTGGGCTACCCTGTCCCAGTTTCTGGTACCGCTCATCATCTTAATCCCATTCGCAGTCTTGCGCTGGCTGCGCAAACAACCCACAGGTATTGAGCAGTACCGCACGGGACTGTTGATCGGCGCGGCGGTAGCGTTGTATCTTGAGAGCCTGCTGCTGACTGACGTGGCCCGCGCCCTGATCCTGTTCTACGCCATGCCGGCCTGGGGAACGATATTGGAAGTAACCCTGATGCGCCGTCCACTTACCCGGTGGCGTGGTCTCTCTCTCGTGCTCAGCCTGTCGGGGATGCTCATCATTTTGGGCGTGGGCGGCTCTTTCTCGTCATCCATTAACTTGGGTGATCTGATGGCCTTGCTTTCAGGAATCCTGTTCGCTTACGGAGCCATGCGGGTGCGCCAGGCACCCGAGACATCGGTGTTTGAGCAGATACTCGCATTCTTCCTTTATGGTTCATTGGCTGCTCTGGGTCTCGCCTTACTCCCCCTGGCTGTACTCGGGCAACCTTCCTCCCTCGATCTATTGATCACGCTCGTCCCCTGGCTCGTGCTGATCGCGGCTGGATTTCTGATCCCAGTAATGTGGGGGATCTATTGGGGCTCGCGTCATGTCGATCCTGGTCGATTGGGTATCCTGCTGCAGATCGAGGCCGTGGTGGGCATTGGCAGCGCGGCCCTACTGGCAGGAGAACCATTTGGTGTACGGCAGGCCATTGGCGCCGTCCTGGTAATCAGTGCGGGCCTGGTGGAGGTCATCGCGAACAGGAATGGAACAACTGTAGAATCATAATCACATCCTTCATGTCGCCTCTCAAGTGATTGAGGATTCCGGAGACTCAGCCAAACCTGCTCAGTGGGATAAGTATGGGGCGGGATGAGAAACGAAATGTATGATTTTTACGAGATGAATATTTTGATTGAATTGTGAATTGAAGGTTTTTTTTTATTGTGGAGCTTTTCATCAATACCTGGTAGTTGTCATAGAACTCCTCTGGTTCGCTCCGGGCGGCGTCCGTCCCGCCCAGCCTATCTCGGTCAAACTCGAAGGCAGTCAGAGTAAGTTTCCCACCAAGAATTAACAACACGTGCAAATTTCGATTAACGTAAAGAATCGTCATGCTGAGGCTCCGTGAAATCCTTCGTCAGGCTCATGATAAACTACGCCGAAGTAGCCCTGAGACTTCAGCTAACCTAAGCTATTGGGATTCTTCACTCGCTTCGCTCGTTCAGAATGACAATATCATTGATGGATAAAAAAATACTTGTTCATCGGGTTAATTTACAATCCTGTCCCCTTATGGTTTCACCAGCATCGGCATAAAGACCCTGCTGGTGATCTCTAAAACCTCGACCAGGGTGGTCGCAGTTTCTTGTCCGAGCGAGTTCGTCGCGGTGACTTCAGCGGTGAAAGTACCCGCAGCTGCATACTTATGAAAAGTTATCTGCCCGGTGCCATTGGTGCCGTCCCCGAAATCCCATTCATAAGTCACACCATTCCCGGTCGCAATCGTCGCGCTCAACCGGGTTGTATTTCCTAGAATCGTTGGTCCATCATTGGCAGCCGACAGTCCACTGATGGCGATGATGGACTCGTTCACCTGGACCTGAGTGGTTGATGTTACTTGTCCGAGTGAGTTTGTCGCCGTTACTTCAGCCGTGAATGTACCTGGGCTGGCATATTGGTGTGAAACCACCGATCCACTGTCATTTGTGCCATCACCGAAATCCCACTGGTAGGTCACATTGCTGCCAGTGGTGATCGAGGCAGTAAGCTCAGTGAATTCTCCTAAAACTGTGGGCCCATCATTCGCCGCAGACAACCCGGAGATCAACTCATCAACATACACAGTGGTGATCTTGGTATCAGAACTGACCGAGTTTGTTGCGGTGACCTCAGCGGAATATGTTCCAGGGCTGGTGTACTGGTGTGAGATCACCGCTCCGCTGCCGCTGCTGCCATCCCCAAAGTTCCAGTCATAAATCACATTGCTGCCGGAGGTGATCTCGGCGCTTAACTGAGAAGGGTTACCTAAAACCGTTGGCCCATCATTGGAGGCGACCAGATCGCTGATAGCTTGATCCACATATACCGTAGTAGTGGTGGAATCCGAGTTGACTGAATTCGTAGCGGTCACTTCAGCTGTATAGATACCAGGGCTGGCATACTGGTGCGAGACGACCGCTCCGCTGCCGATGCTGCCGTCGCCAAAATCCCATCCATAGGTTACATCGCTGCCTGTCGTAATGGTTGCTGTGAGCTGGGTTTGATTTCCTAACACTGTGGGCCCGTCATTGGAGGCAGCCAGTCCACTGATGGCAGTGGCTCCACAATTTTGTCCGACTGTCCAGCCCATCTCGGCGAACATGCATAGGGTCACCGAACCCGGATTGTGGATGGTTTCCCCCAATGAGATGCTGTAAGTCATCAATGCGTGAGCAGTGGAGTTGAAACTTTCGCCCAAATGAGAATAACTTGAACCCTGGTTCCAGGTTGAAGGGGCGTAGATCTGCACCCGACCGCCACCATTTGCAAAGTTACCGCCAGGACTATCAAAATAAAGATTGTTGCTGGTCAGCTGGTTGCCCAAGTCAGCTGAATTATTCGCAAAATTTAGAAGCGGCGTTCCACCACCGTTCTCGGTATAGAGATCATAGATCATGGGATAGCCATCATAGCCGTAGCAGCCGCGACCAACTGGTCCAGCGCAACTACCAGAACCGGAGCTATCGTTATACCTCATTGAGCCCAAGAAACCAAGACCATGACCCAGCTCATGCAGCACTACCGATGCGAAACTGATCTTGTTGCCTGGTGTGCTGCTGCCAGTTCCAAAGTGCCAGTTTGGATAAGAACTGCTGAAGGTTGCGTCGATGTCTGCTAATCCAGGATTGAGATCGGTGTTCGCCAGCTTATTCGCTGTGGCAACTGGATACCAGGTATTCGCCTGTGGTGCATTGGTAAAGTTGCGCCATATACGCGTTGGACCGGCACCGCCAAGCACTCCAGGGCCCAATGGACCGAACTGCGCATCCACGATGATCGGCTGTGGCGAAGTGATCAAAGTCTCCCAGATATCCGCAGCATATTCAAATGCGCTGCGGGCCTCAGTCGTCCAACCTGAACCGTTGTAATTGACCACGATGGTGGCTGTGGCAGCCTGCTCCGGACTGAGGGAGCTGCGAAGAAACTCCTCCGGCGGCGGCACAAATCGCTGCCTGACCTGAGGATCCAGGCGCACTTGGATGGTAGGACCAGGAAGGGAGGCTGGCGCAGTCTGGGACTGAGCGCTCACCTCTGGGTACCTGCCAATGGTCACCAGGATGAAAAGGGATAAGAAAATCTTGATCGGTTTATTCAAGGCTGGTTGGATTATTCAACAGGTTGATAGGGATCAAATTATACTAATTTATCCCCCAAATGTCAGCATTATTATCAAATCAACTTGTTAAATTAGTTGTTTTCCATGAAATCATTCAATATAAGGAATGGATATATCCAGCCCTGTGAGCAGCAAAATTATTTCCATGAGGTTGATGGCTATTGACTATTTACTTTTTAGGATTGAAGTAATAGGAAAATAAATTTAGTGCCACGCACTTTTGATCGTGCGCGGCACTTGGATCGTCTAAATTGTTCCAGCTTCTGATCCAGCACGCTTGGCATCCGACTGCAGCAAATAACCAATCCCGGCCAGGCCAATAATAGTTAGCAGGTAAACAATCGCATCGAGGATCACGGATTCTCCCCAATCCATCTGGCTGGTCGCGATCACCAGCAATGGAAACCAAATCCCAGTCAGGATGGGTAACGCATTCCAGCGAGGCAGCGGAGAATCTCTCCATGAACCGATTCCAAAGATAACCAACCCCAGGAAGAACAGCAAGAAACCAGCAAAAAAGAGATTCCATGAAAATTCAGAATCCGTGATGAACAGGATTGATCCGATAAAACTGGATACGCCCCCGACGATTCCGACGATCAAACCGAATTTACCAATATTGTTTATCTCATCCCGATAGCGCAGATACAGTCCGATCATACCCACCATGAAGAGCAGAAATGAGGTGGGCATTAAGATCGTGGTCGCATATTCGAAATACCGATCGATAGGCTTACTTAAAAAATAGTTGGGATCATATGGCGGTGCATCCCGAAGGTCGATCAGAAATACAACCAATAGAGTAGTCGCTCCCAGGATGAAAGCCCAGCCGCTGAGGCGAATAAATTTTGATTTTGACATGTGAACTCCTTGTTGTAAGTGCTCTTCTATAACAGATTTGAAATAGTCGAGCAGGGTACGAATCCACAGGTCCAGCACCCCGGGTAAGCCGTCCAGGCGGTAGCTTCTCAGGGTGCAATCCCGAAAAACCTGCGCCATGTGCGGCCCATATTCATGCCGGAACCCGGAAGGGTAAGTCGCCAGGAGCAAATTGTAGAGCGAAGTAGAGAATGAGACTAGTGAAGGATCGTTCGAATTTGATTTCATCATGCCACTCCTCACCTGGTGCCTTCAAGCACACCCTTCATCTGCAGCACAGCCACCTGGTCAACAAGGCGCTGCGACTCAGCCCTGAGAACCCTACGCCCTAAATCTGTCAGGCCGTAGTAGCGGCGGCGCTGATCGTCAAGATCTGGGTCGGGTCGCTCGTCGCTCTCGTGGATGAAGCCGGCTTTGAGCATGCGTTTGATCGATCCATAGAGCGTGCCTGGCCCCATGTTCACCTTCCCGTCCGTGTTGGCTTCAACTTCCAGCATGATGCCATAGCCATGCTTATCACCATCGGCTAATGTCAGCAGGATATTGAAGACGGCCGGAGATAGGGGAATTAAACTTTCAGGGTCATTAATTAAGTCACTCATTTTCGCTCCTAGTTCATATATATCCGTGCACGATATATCATTTGCGGATATTGTATATCCGCTTTATCTTTTTGTCAAGGGTATATCCGTGATGGATATACAACAAAGTTTTATTGGTATTGAATGCAATGTTCAAACATCAGCCTACCCCTTACTTCAGAGCATACGAACAGCATTTATTATATGATGGCTGTTAACAGTGTTTTGAGCAGAGGTATCGCCACGGCTGCTCTGATCTTCGATTGTTGGTACATAACAAAAAACTCCAGTTTACCTTCTGGAGTTTTGCGATAATCTCGCCAAGCTTTTGCGCTGCATCTCCAGCTTAAGAGCCTTGGTTCGCTCATGGCGAGTGACGCAAAGTCCCAGAGCGTATACCATAAGCGCGGGATCTCATCACGAGCCTAAACTTAGAGATATTTTTTATTTACCTAATAGCAGTGCAAATATTAATAGCCACAGTAGGCGCAGTGTTTTTTGATTTATGGCTTACTAAGAGAGATAAGAACTAGGAGGAGGTGGTACTGATGCAAGGTGGATTTGGAGTAATGGAGTTATTGATTTGTAGCGTCGTTTTGGCGATATTGTCAGTGGCAGTAGCGGTAGGTGTGATTTTAATAGTTAGATTTGTTCAAAGAGCTAGAAACAAAGAAGGATGAAGTTAGCAACACACCTAAGCAAACTAATGATCAAAATTGAACGGTGATTTGGTATTAGGGATCAGGATAACAGATCACCTATGCCAATCTGTGCGAGTTAACGGCAGGTTGCTGGCGCTTCCCCCCCCTTGCTTCACCAGCAAAGATTGGTAGACATTCAAGTTGCCGATCGAAAAACCATATGCACTGGCAGACATAAACAACCGCCAGACCCGGTAAGTCGGTTCAGAGACGTATTGCAAGGCTTCTTCGTGAGCAGCCTCCAGCCTGCGTACCCAGTGACGCAGGGTAAGCGCATAATGCTCACGCAGGCTCTCCACATCCCGCACTTCCAATCCCGCTTCTTCAGCTGCATGGAGTGAGATATTAATCGGCGCCAATTCCCCATCTGGAAACACATACCTTTGGGTGAAGGTGGGACCCTTGCGGCGTTTAATGGTCGCCTTGTTGGCGATGCCGTGATTGAGGAATACCCCTCCTGGGCGTAATAGCTCCACCGCTTTACGGAAGTAAGTCCCCAGCAGAGCCGCACCGACATGTTCAAACATGCCGACACTAACCAGGGCGTCAAATCAATCTTCATCTTCGATCTCACGATAATCCAGGAGTTCTACTCGTGCCTGGTCTGCCAACCCGGCCTCGATCAGATGCTGATTAGCCAGCTCAACCTGAGGGCTGCTCAGTGTGATCCCCACAGCTTCCACGCCGTAATTCTCAACCGCGTGTCTCACCAGACCGCCCCAGCCACATCCGATATCAAGTAGTTTTTGTCCAGGCTTCAAGCGCAGTTTGCGGCAGAGATAATCCAGTTTTCGTTCCTGGGCGGAATCCAGGTCTTCATCTTCATCGGCGAAATAGGTGCACGAGTAGACCATATTTTTATCCAGCCACAGGGAGTAAAAATCATTCGAGACGTCGTAATGGTAGCTGATCGCCTGGCGATCGTGTTCGATGGAATGTGGTTCTCCGCTCAGCCTGGCCGCCCCGCGTTGATCTTCCTTGTGGCTGTCCCCTGCTGGCAGGCCCAAGATCATGCGACCAACCCGCAGCTTGGTTGATACGCTTGTCGATGCCTTGATCAAACCGTCCGCCAGTCCAAAGACATGGGCAAGATCGCCTTCCACATCAAAATCATCATAGAGGTATGCCTCAGCCAGACCTACCTCGTTCAAGGAGGCAAACATGGCCCGGATCGCTCCGGGGTGATTCAGCACAATGGTGGTCAACCTAGGCCGATCATCTGGCCAAAGAGTACCATCCCATAGACGGACTCCCACATCCCGGGCGGCTTCGGGTGTTAGCAGCTCATCCAGCAGCTGTAAAGTTATCGTTTTGGCTCGGGGGGTTGTGGCTAATTGATCCACTTCCATACTTACCTCCGAAATGAATCAATTACGGGATAGTCTTGTTGCCTTTGTTTATCCTAGCATTAATCTATACCATTGGCAAAGTATTTTTCCCCACTTATTACCACGCAAAAGTTCCAAACCGTCTGGCAAGCATGCGGGAAGAGCTTCAAAAAATCCCCAAAGTGCTAATTCTTACTTAACGAATTGATCCACCTCGACCGGACCCAGGGCTCTTATCAGATCAGGACCTTTCAAGATGACGGTCGTATGGCGCTCACCTGATCCGATCGATACCTCTCCCTGTTGTAGCACGCTGCGATCTAC
>JBFENN010000162.1:0-7410 GCA_041551115.1 Anaerolineales bacterium | reverse complement strand
TTTCGATCGCTTTGCCGAGAATTAGGCTCTGCGATGAGCTATACTGGTTTTATCAACGCGCGCGATGTGCTCGCGGGATCTACGGCTGTTCAGCAAAAAACAAAGTTTACTCCAGAAGAAAGACCAGTAGTTTTCCAGCTCTACGACGATAACCTACCCCGTTTGCAAGAAGCTGCTTTAAGACTTGAGGAGCAAGAACCGGATATCATTGATATCAACATGGGCTGCTCGGTGCGACGGATCTCCGGACGTGGCGCAGGAGCAGGCCTGATGCGAGATCCACAGAAGATTGGGAAAATTTTTTATGAATTAAGCCACAAGCTCTCTGTCCCAGTCAGTGGGAAAATCCGGCTTGGATGGGATGAAAACAATCGCAACTTTCTGCTAGTTGCCCGCGTGATCGCAGAAAACGGTGGTGCGCTGGTGGCAGTTCATGGGCGCACTCGTCAGCAAAGCTATGACGGCAATGCCGATTGGGATGCGATCGCCGAGGTTAAGCAGTCGCTCTCTATTCCAGTTATAGGGAATGGGGATGTGAAAACGACGACCGATATAGCAGCGCTAAAAAACATGACTGGCTGTGATGGCGTTATGATCGGTCGCGGTGCAATCGGCAACCCTTGGATTTTCTCCGGATTCGATCGGCAGCAAGTCTCACCCCGGCTGATTCACCGCACCATGCTGAAGCATCTCGACCGCATGCGCACCTTTTATGGTCAGGAACGTGGCTTGATCTTGTTTCGAAAGCATCTCGTGCAGTACATCAGCCCACTGCCAGTTGCAAAAGCAGACCGCCAAAGGCTGCTCACAACTGAGAAAGAAACCGAATTTGTGGCATTGCTGGACACCTTGGCATTAGCTAACTGAAAATCGATGCATATTTCTTCACTATCTTCTATAGAAAATCTATCAAAACTTACATTGACGGATATTCTAGCTATCTGATAAAGTTAGCTTTGATTAGGAATCCGCCAATTTCCGGGTAGCTTTAGAGAACAAATGACCTTAAAACGTATTCAACTTGGCCTGGTTCACGTTGCAGTAGCCATGACGTTAGTGCCGATCAACAGCACATTGAACCGGGTGATGATTAAAGACCTTGCCATCTCTGCCACTATTGTGGCAATTTTGGCTTCCCTGCCATATCTGTTTGCCCCTATCCAGGTGGTAATTGGATCATTTTCGGATCGCCATCCCATCTTGGGCCTGCGCCGCACACCGTACATAGTACTGGGCTTGCTGTTGACTGTTGCGGGCGTGATTATTGCTCCAAACGTTGCTTTTTTGCTCGCCACCAACTGGTGGGCAGGGATTGTGGTTGGTTTGCTAGCCTTTGGTGCTTGGGGGATGGGCTATAATTTCGCTTCGGTTTCCTACATTTCGCTGGCATCTGAATTATCTGGGGAGCAAGGTCGCGGCCGGACGATTGCTGTGATGTGGTTCATGATGATCACTGGTATCATCCTCACTGCAATAACACTCAGCCAGCTTGTTGATCCATATACTCCTGAAGCTTTGGTACGGGCTTTTTGGATAATTGGTTTGGCGGCTCTTTTATTGGGTATAGTTGGGCTGATAAAACTTGAACCGAACAAAGGTGAAATCCAATCTAGAGACTCGGAAAACTATTCGTGGAACGTACTTTTCCATACTGTTGTTGACAACCAGCAAGCGAAACTCTTCTTTTGGTATCTGGTCATCCTGCTGACAGCTTTGTTGGGGCAGGATATATTACTGGAACCTTTTGGCGCTGAAGCTTTTGGTTTATCGGTTAAAGACACCACGCGTATCACCTCGCTATGGGGGGTTTGTGTGCTGGTTGCATTGCTTGCCGCCGGAGCGCTTGAAGGTCGGGTTAACAAGCGAATTGTGGCGAAAGTGGGTGGCTGGACCGCTTTCCTGGGCTTTGTTCTGATCCCTGCCAGCGGTTTAGTAATCAGCTCATCGGTGTTCTATTTGGGTGTAATAATGCTGGGAATTGGAACCGGGTTGTCCACTGTTTCAAACCTCTCTTTGATGTTAGATATGACAATTGCTACAAATGTGGGACTGTTTATCGGTGCTTGGGGAATGGCAAATGCCCTGTCACGCTTACTAGGCACCGTTCTGGGTGGGATCGTCAGGGATGTAGTTACCCAGGTCACGCAAGGTGCTGTGCTTGGGTATATTGTTGTCTTTGGGATTGAAGCACTGATGTTGCTGATCTCTTTGTTTATGCTGGGGAGAATCAATGTAAATGCTTTTCGAAAACAAGCACAGGAAGAACCCACGCTCGCTGAGCGTATGGCCATGGCGGGTGAGGTGTAGCTTGTTTTCGGTCAAATTTTCCTGAATATTTTATGCTCGTTGGGTAGAGGCGAGGGAGATATGCCTAGTGATTGGTTAGGCTTGAGTGAAGTAGCGGGTATCTTGGGTGTCCACTCTAGCACGGTTCGTAATTGGTCCGACAATGGGTTGCTGCCGGTCCATAGAACCCAGGGGGGGCATCGTCGGTATTTACGCAGCGAAATCGACCTTTGGATGCAGGCTCAAAATGCAGCCAATGTGGAAGAGGATGTCCACTTGGTCGTAAAAAACGCATTACGGAACACGCGCGTTCAGATCAGCGAAGGGAGGTTAAACGCTGAGTCTTGGTATGCAAAGCTGGATGATGACGCACGCTCCCAGTATCGGAAGAGCAGCCGCTCCTTGATGCAGGGCTTGATTGGCTATCTCGCCGTAGACAAGCAATCCGGCGGTGCAGAGGCGCAGGCTTTGGGTTATGAGTATGCCTCGCGCGGGTATCGCTTTGGGTTGAGTGCAACCGAAGCGGTAAGCGCCTTTTTGTTTTTTAGAAACTTGTTGATGGAATCAATGATGACTGATTATGAGGCCGCCTCTGTTCGATCCCCGATCGCCTGGAGCGACATGTTCCGCAAAATGACGGATTTCACAGATCAGATAATGCTCACTTTGCTTGAGACTTATGAAGCCTATCACCGTAATAATCGCTGATTGGTTTGCAGTTCATCGATGTGAAATGATTGGCGAGCAAAAAAATCACGGCATCAAATGAACCCCAGTTAATTTCAACTCTAGAAGAATAAAGACTCTTGAGCAGCAGCCTTGCTCAAGAAGTCATAAAATGAACCTAAATCGCCCAGCCAGGAGCGTGTTTTTTTGGTAGTGGTAAAATCGTTTTTGTAGTTTGTGTCTCGATAACGAAGATTATGAGCAAAATGGATGAATGTTAATGAAAAAAAGTATCAATTCAACCTTTCCATCAACTGCGATAAGTGCACTCCCCGTTGTCTCCCGCGTCCAACGTAACCATGGTGTAGAGCACGCCACGATGCATGTCTTAGCTGAACATAACCCCAAGCGCGGTATCGCTGGTCATTCGGATAGCGGAGGATTCTGGATCGTTGGCGATGTCCCCACCGAAGAACTTACGGAAGCGGTCCAAGAAGCCTTACAGCGTATGCGTGCAGGGGAACATCAATTGGCGATCCACCCAAACTGTGGCACCAATTTTGCTGCTTCTGGCATCGTTGCAGGAGTGGCGGCATTTATTGGTATGTGGGGAGCGGGTCAGAACTGGCGGGCTAAACTAGAACGCTTGCCGCTAGTGGCGACCTTGGCGACCCTGGCTTTAATCTTATCTCAGCCTTTGGGGTATCGATTGCAAGAACGGGTTACTACTTCTGGAAAACCAGGTGATTTGGAAGTGGTCGCCATCAAACCTACCCGTCGCGGGCGTGTAACCGCACACCGGATCTTGACGCGCGGATGAACTGG
Source organism: Anaerolineales bacterium (assembly GCA_041551115.1). Lineage (GTDB taxonomy): Bacteria > Chloroflexota > Anaerolineae > Anaerolineales > UBA4823 > DAOVXM01. Next base: position 3,633 of record JBFENN010000162.1, on the reverse strand, counting down.
ATCCCAATTTACAAGAACGAGAAACTAGAATGACAAAACAGCCGCCAGCGGTCTATCTGCTTCACGGCAGCGATGAGTATTCCCTCTCCCAGTCTGTTGCTGAGATCCAAGCGCATCTTGGGGACCAGGTTGCAGCGGCTTTCTCAACCACTCGCTTCGATGGCAAGACGCTCTCGTTGAATGAATTGGAAAATACGGTTAAATCTCTGCCGTTAATGACGGAGCGCAGGCTGGTCGTTGTGGAAGATCCATTAGCCTCTATCAAGGGTAAAGCGCAGCAAGCAAGGTTTATCTCCATCTTAGAACAGACGCCCTCAACGACGGCTCTTGTCCTCGTTGTCAATCGTGACTTGAGATTCAAAGACAGGAACTCCAAAAAGGACCATTGGCTGTTGCGGTGGGCGCACTCTGCTGGGGACCAGGTATACCTGCGGTCTCACCAAGCCCCCAGAGGAACCGAGATGGGAAGATGGATCCAGGAGGAAACGGAGAAAGAGGGCGGTCGGATTACCCCACAGGCAGCTGTTCGGTTGGGGTCTCTGGTTGATGAAGATACTCGCATGGCTGTACAAGAGATTCGGAAGCTGCTCGCTTACACGAACTACCAGCGAGCTATTGAAATCGATGATGTTGAGCTTCTTACAACCGCGATGGGGGAGGAGAATATCTTTGCTTTTGTGGACGCCTTGGGGAATTTAGATGGCAGGCAGGCAGTTGGCAAGCTGCATCGCTTGCTAGATGATAGTGATGCTTTACCAATATTTGGGATGGTCATACGACAATTCCGGTTGTTGCTCTTGGCACGTGAAACACTGGATTCCGGGGGTGGGGATGAAGACATCGTTCGCAACGTGAAAATTCATCCTTACGTTGCTCGCAAGGTCTCAACTCAGGCGCGGAATTTTACTCTCCTAAGCCTAGAGACGATCTATCACAAATTGCAGTCAGTTGATGAAGCCATAAAGAGTGGTCAAATGCAGCCGGATATCGCGCTCGAAACTTTTGTCGTCGATATTACGGGCCAGCAGGTCTAATATCGCCGTTTACTCCAATCCAAAAGTGATTCGGCAGGACTGATTGGGTCGTGCGCACCTCAACTGCTCCGCTGTGCAGACGATTATTTTCCTTTTTGATTGATCCATTATCAACCATGGATGGGTGGACAAAGCACAAATTTGCTTCTTCACCGTATTTATCACGGTAGTAAGCTGTCGCCCGCGTGATTTTTGTGGTTACTTCGCTTTTGGGATCATTATCAAACCAAAGCATACCGATATCCATAGCAGACTCCTTGGGTTAGAAACCTATACAGAATAAATGTTCTACTAAATAATAATAGAAAATATGTTCTGTGTCAAGGGGCTTTCTGCTGGCATTTCAATCAGTTCTACGCCAGATACCTACAACTTCTATATGGTAGGTTTGAGGGAATAGGTCGAACGGGGTGACCTCGTCCAGGTAGTAATTCGCTCTGTTTATTCGTTTGGCATCCCGTGCGAAGGTCGCCGGATCACAAGATACATATGCAATCGTGCTTGGTCGCAAATCCACCACACTATCCAGTGAATGCTTATCAAGACCGGACCGAGGCGGATCCAGCAGGATCACATCGGGGTGGAAATCAATCTCCCCAAAGACCTGCCTGGCAGGTGCCTCGTACAATACCACGTTATCGAACTCATCAAGATTAACTAGGATATCTTCGCATGCAGACGATGATGATTCTACACACACTAAACGGTCAACCATAGGGGCGATGAATGCACTAAACAGACCCACCCCACTGTAGAGCTCGAGCACGCGGGTGTTAGCAGCAAGCGGTAAGCGCTCCAGCAGATACTCCACCATTTTTTCGGCTACTGATGTGTTGGTCTGGAAGAATGACCCTGCAGAGACTTGAAATAGGCGCGAATGTACTTCCATTACTACCTGTTCACTGCCCGCCATGACCAGTAAACCAGCAGGGCTGATATGTACTGCGGAGACAGGGGCTTCTTCAACTAGCAGGGCGGGGGGTATTATCGAGTTGCTTTCGATGATCATCTGTACCTCCGCTTCGAGCCCTACACGCAGTCCTACGCGGGTAGGTTCTTGAGGTACATCGAAATCTAGTTGGGGCCAGATATTATTCAGCACATCTACAGGTAGATGGCACTCGTTTACGGCGAGTATTGTATCCGAATCACATCTGTGGTACCCCAGCTTTCCTTGTGGTGATAGGTGAAATTGGATGTGATTGCGGTAGTACCATGCAGAACCAGATATGATCGGTCTGACATTGACGTTGTTCAGTTTCGCTATTCTGGATAGCTGGTCATGCACGATTTCTTGTTTGGCAGCCAGTTGTGTATCATATGTGATGTGCTGGTAATGGCAGCCACCACAGTGGCTAAAATGCTTGCAGCGCGCGGTGGTCCGGTCAGGAGATGGCTCTAGCACTTCAATTAGCTGCGTTCGCACGTAGCTTGGTTTTTCGTCTACCAGCGCGACGCGGACCCGCTCTCCAGCCAAGGCGAATGGAACAAAAGCAGCGCGCTTGTCTGGAAGGCGGCCCAACACTTCCCCCCCATAGGTATAGGTGTCAACGACTAGGTCAATGCTCGCCGATGAATTCATCTATTTTGGTCAATAATTCATCTATATCGTCAGGCTGGGTATCTCCCATGTGAGCAATGCGAAAGGTTTCGTTTTTTAGCGGACCATAACCATTTGCAATGCGCATTCCTCGATTCTGTAGATAGGCATTTAGGGCGTTGACATCCATCTTTAATCGATTGGTCACCGTCGTAACTGTATTGGAACGAAATCCTTCCGGGGCATAGAGCCCAAAGCCGTGCCCAAGAGACCATTTACGGACTTTTCCGGCTAACACCCGATGACGCTTAAATCGATTTTCAAGTCCTTCACTATGTATGCGATCCATTTGACGGTCAAGGGCATAGATAAGGGAAACCGCTGGAGTGGCGGGAGTGCTGTCTTTCAGGCGGTGTTTCTCAATCCGGATCAGGTCAAAATACCAGCCCCGATCAGGTACTTGGGCTGCGTATTCGAGCGCCCGGTCAGAAACGGCTGCCAATCCAAGCCCGGGTGGCAGGGCAAGACATTTCTGAGATGAAGTGAGCAGGAAATCAATGCCCCACACATCCATCTCGATTTTTACTCCACCAAGAGAAGAGACGGCATCGACACAAATTAATGTCTGCGGACTTGCTTCATGTACCGCGGCTGCAATCTCCTCGATCGGGTTCTGCACACCGGTTGAAGTCTCGTTATGCACGATCGTAACGGCCTCGAATTGACCTCGGTGGATTGCCTGCGCAACAGCGGATGGGTTGATAGGCTCTGTCCACGTAAACTCTAGCGCTTCAGCCTGTTTCCCATTGGCTATTGCCACTGCATGCCAGCGTTTGCTGAATGCACCATTAACGCAGGCGAGGATTCGGTTCTGGGCGAAATTCCTGACAGCAGCTTCCTGAAGACCTGTTCCGGAAGAGGCGGTGACGTATATCCGTCCGCTGGTTCTAAAGATTGGGCGGGTCTTCTCTACCGCTTGCCGGTAAAGATCCTCAAATTCGCGGCTGCGGTGTGGCAGCATGGGTTGGGTTTGAGCTTGCAGGACATCCGGGTGCACAT
>JBFENN010000161.1:0-7440 GCA_041551115.1 Anaerolineales bacterium | reverse complement strand
CCTGGTCTGAAAAATTCTCCAAATTAGCCAGCAATTTGTGGCGGCGAGTCATACTCCGGCAGACCTGCTGCGGCAATCATGGTGAGCCAGGGTGTTGAATGGTCGAGACCTCGTCCCGTGAGGACGGAGAGCAACCCCATGATCATCATCAACACCATTAATAAGATTCTTGCATAGAACTAACAGCATTAGTGGGAGCTGGGAATGCCTGGGTCTGCTGCAATCAATTCGCCGCCATTTATTTTCGAGTAGATTCTTTGTCACGTATGCATAGTATGCTGGAAACGAGAAAATCAGAAACAAGCACGGGAGTGGCTTATGAATAAAGTTCAACGCTGGGAGCTCATAGGTGTATTTGTTATTATTGGTTTTGGTACGACCCTTCACTTCTGGTTTGCGTGGACTGACTATTGGCGGCCAGTAGCCTTGATCGCAGCGGTCAATGAAAGCACCTGGGAACATTTCAAAATGGCTTTTTGGCCGGGTTTGTTTTTTGCTCTGATTGAATATCCGTTCCTCAAGAATGAAACCAACAACTTTTTTGATGCAAAATTCGCCGGTTTGTTGGCCATGCCAGTGATCACCATGGTCCTGTTTTACGGCTACACCAGCCTGACCGGCACTCATTTATTATGGGCTGATGTGATCTTATTTATTTTGTCCGTTATTGGCGGTCAGTGGATCAGCCTGACCATCCTAACAAAGACCAAGGAAATGCAGACCAGTACCCAGAATTTTGCTATTGCTGGGTTGGTCATGATGCTGCTGGCATTTTCACTGCTGAGTTATTTTCCGCTTAAGAACTTTCTATTTGCCCACCCCGGGACGGGAGAATATGGCATCTTGAGTGATTATGATCACGACCATGAACATTAGTTGGTTGTTTTCCTATTGCGCCATGCTTGCCATGCACCTGATGACCAGAGCGCCCAGATCACAAAAACCGGTTGGAAAAACAAACGGATAAAACGTGAGATGTCAGAGTTCAAGCCAAATGCGTCAATCCGATTGACGTACTGCGAGATATTGCCGGGGAAGATTAACACGAAGAATGCAGCAGTAGCCCAGCCTGCAAGCACCCGATACCTGCCAGGCAGGATGATCAATCCCACCCCAAGAATGATCTCGACAATCCCAGATATGACCACAACTAGTCCACTGTCGATAGGCATCCAAGCTGGAACCTGGGCCAGGAATTCCTGCCGTAGCGCACTCAGATGACCAAGGCCTGCTAGAACTAAAAAGCTTCCAAGTAATTTGCAGGTAATCGATTGTACAGGGCTGATCTTACCTAAGCGGAGATTCTTGTCGACCATGTCTATTTTGATCCCTTTTGATTAATTCGTCATTATCTTCAGTTAATCTTTCTCAACTTCTGGATATTACAATAATTCAGGAGTCTGCATATATGATATACGGATGGTTTTTCCAGTTAGTGAACCGGTCTATTCGCTCACCCTCTTTATAATCGATTCTATTTGACAGAACAATAAATTGTCAATAAAAGTCTTATCTAGGAATTTGGGCAGTCTAGATAAACAAGAATAGAAAAATTCTACCGATCATGTACCCAGTTGACCAAGTGAATTATTACTTTGTTCAATCCATTGCATGATCAAACACTGCTCGTTTGTGCTATCGCTCCCATAACTACCAGACAAAGCAATGCTACAATCATACCTGTTGGAGCAAGTTTTATGTTGTGGTGGAAATCGATATAAGTTTAGATACTAATCACCTTTATGTTGTCTAGCGTCATAACATATAATAATGGGATTTTCCAAACAGCAATCGCCGGGATAAAATCTTTTTCCCCCATGCTTTTATTACGTGCTATCCAAATTACCACGGTGAGTAACAATTGCTTGATATTAAACTCAAGCAATAACTCCCTACCTAAAGCCTGGGTTTCGATAATATAATTCCACTGTGAAATGACTAAGGAGCGAGTATGAAAATAAAGAAAATTCTAAAATATACACTAATTGGTTTCGTTGCAATCATCATTATTATTGTGGTGGGGATGCTGGTTTGGTCGAGAACAGGAACCTACCCTGCAAGAAATGTGGCTTTGTCCGCACTCGAATCAACTGAGACGGTAACCATCACACAAGATAAATGGATAATATTTACACCGACAAAGGAGACGGAGATCGGGCTGATTTTTTATCCAGGTGGCTTGGTAGAACCAACCGCCTATGCACCAATTCTGCATCAAATTGCAGAAAAAGGTGTATTGGTCATTATCACCCCCATGCCATTAAACCTAGCTATATTTAATACAGGTGCTGCCAATGCTGTGATTGATGCTTATCCAAATATCTCGACCTGGATCCTTGCTGGGCATTCACTAGGTGGCGCATCAGCCGCAATATTTGCGGAGAACAACCCAAATCGCATAGAAGCAATCGCATTGTGGGATTCTTATCCACCCAACAGTGCCGATTTATCTGATAGCGATATTTCTGTAATTTCAATTTTTGGCACCACGAATAATGATCCAAATACCGAAAACTTTAATGACAAAAGACACCTGTTGCCAGCAGACACGCTATTTATCGGAATTGAAGGTGCAAACCATGCTCAATTTGGTGATTATGGCCCCCAAAAGGGCGATGTTGTTGCCTCAATGAGTTTAGCCGAACAACATGAACAGGTTGCAGAAATTATGCTGGAGTTCATCAACCCATAATCAATTAGCAGATGGCAATATCTGTGTCAAAAACATTCTATCTACTCTTACGTGTCAAACCGCGAAAAAGCTATAAACCGATCAATGTATTTGTTGGCGGTTGGACTCAAACCAATATTCGCTGATTTTCAATCAAAAGAACCCAACCCGATCCCCAATTGATCAAGCTTTCTTTTCTACTCAAAGTGTAATGATGCTAAGAATCGCTTGACCAACATGCCAAGCGATTTTTGTACGCGGAGTTCGACGAAACGCGAACCATCTTCACCATGATTTTTTGAGAGTAATCATCCTAGCTGAAATTAATCTCCATTGTTACCGACTTTTCGGAAATTAAGATTCAAACAACTGTTTGATCTGTATGTGGCTATTTTTACTTCATTGACCTACGGGTAGTCACATCGAAGATGACTGCGGCGTCGAGCACAATAGCCCTGACGATATATTGGTAGGATATATCAATACCCATTAAATTCATGCCATTTGTCAGGGAAGACATGATCAATGCGCCGATGAGCGAGCCTATCACGGTACCTACACCACCTGCTGCCGATACACCACCAACAAAGGCTGCAGCGATGGCATCTAATTCAAACAGTGTTCCGGCTGTCGTAGAAGCAGATTGCAGACGAGCTGCAAATAAGATACCCGCCAAAGCGGAGAGCATTCCCATCGAACCAAAAACGACATGTGTAATTCTCTTGACACTGATACCGCTCAATTCGGCTGCCTCTGGGTTCCCGCCAACTGCGTAAATGTGTCTGCCAAGCACGGTCTTTGTAGTTATAAAGTTATACAAAAATACCACCAAGGATAATTTGGGAGTTTAGGCTATCATTTGGCTAGTTTTCCCAATGACCTATTCACTTAGTTTTCAAAGCAATATAATCCAATCACAACCATGAAAGGAGACAAATAACATGTTGAAATCACTCAGACAGGTGCTGGTGGTTTTCAAGAAATACCGCGGCAGGCTCTTACTCTCGCAGGTATTGGTCTTGATATCAGCAGTCGCAACGGTCGTTGTGGCCAGTTTGTCACAGCAACTGATCAATGATGGGATCGATGCCGGCGATATTGTTATGGTCCTGAGTATCGGGCTGAAAATGCTGATTTGGGCTGTTATCGGGGGTGCAGCCCTGGCAGGCGCGGCTTGGCTGGCGGTTTTCTTTGCTCAGGGTACAGCTTACGTCATTCGCGTTTTTCTGTATCGCAAAATCCAGACCTTCTCGTTTGGCAATTTTGACCGCTTTCGCACTGGGAATTTGATGGTGCGTCTGAGCGCCGATGTGGTCAATATTCAGAATGCGGTGCTGTATTCAACGCTGTTGGTGCTGTATGCGCCCTTCATGTTGATCGTGGCTTTTATCCTGACGATCATCAGTACACCGGAGCTGGTTTGGTTGCTGGTGGTTATCGTGGCCTTTGTATTGGTGCTGATGTGGTTTATTGCTCCTCGCATTTTCAAAGCCTATGACGAACGCCAGAAGAAGCTGGACAACATCAATAACACCTTGCAGGAAAATTTAGCCGGTGTGCGGGTAGTCAAAGCTTTTGTGCGCGAGGATTATGAAATCAAACGCTTTGACGGACGTGCCCAGGCGATGCAAAAACCAGCCTTCAGTGCTGCTTTCCTGACAGGTTTCATGGCTCCCATGCTGACTGGCATCGCCCAGATAGGGATTGCGTCATCACTCCTATTTGGGGGATCGCAGGTTATCGAGGGAACCGGGATCAATGTCGGGCAGTTGGTAGCTTTTACCCAGTTCCTGGGGTTGGTGATCGCTCCACTGGCGATGCTGGCGATTGTTGTGCCGTTTGTCTTACGCGGCGATGCCTCGGCTGAACGGGTGCTAGAAGTCTATAATGATGTACCAGTAGTGCAGGATCGAGAAACGGCGCAGCCTCAAAAGTTGGCAGATGTGAAGGGCCGCATCGTCTTTGAAAATGTCTCCTTCGCCTTTCAGCGACCAGATGGCGATTATGATCCACCGGCTCTTAAGAATATCGACCTGACAATTGAACCAGGTGAGCAAGTCGGATTTCTGGGCGCAACCGGTGCCGGAAAGACTGCCTTGGTCAACCTGATCCCACGTTTCTATGATGTCACCGAAGGGCGCATTACCATAGACGGGGTGGATGTGCGTGAAATCCCACAGGAAAACCTGCGCCAGATGGTCGGGATTGCTCTGCAGGAAGCACTGCTTTTCCAAGGAGATGTACGCTTCAACCTGAAGTTCGGTAACCCCGAAATTGACGACCAAGTTATGGTTGCAGCGGCTAAAGCTGCTGACTCTTACAGCTTTATCACCAACCTGCCTGAAAAGTGGGAAGCCCACGTTGCCCGGCGCGGTTACAATTTCTCGGGCGGGCAGAGGCAGCGGCTCTCGATCAACCGCACCCTGACGACACAACCCCGCATTCTGATCCTGGACGACAGTACCAGCGCCCTGGATGCGTCCACTGAAGGCCGCGTCCAGGAAGCCATCCCTGAATTCTCCGAGAATATGACCACACTATATGTTGCCCAGCGCATCAGCGCCGTCATCGATTTGGACCGCATTTACTTGCTCGAAAACGGCGAAATCAATGCTGTGGGCACGCATGAAGAGTTAATGCAAACCAGCTCGCTCTACCAGGAGATTTACGAATCGCAGCTGGGCAGCGGCATCACTGCAGGTTTGGAAGAGGAGGTAGGGTCATGACCACAACAACAGCCAAGAAGGAATCGATTGAATTTGTCAGCAAGCATCCTGAAAGAGCCATCGACCAGCCCAGCGATACAGGCACCATCCTGCGACGTTTGATGTACTATATGACCAGCGGGGAAAAACGCGGCAAATTTATCCTGGCGATGTTGATACGTGTGGTTGCTTTGTTGGGATTAGTGGTTTTACCATTCCTGACCGGACAAGCGATCAACGAGATCAGCACTCCTGGGGGCACCGTAACTGCACTTTTTCGCTGGTTGACATACTCATTCATTGCTGCTGCAGTTTACCTGCTGATGAGTTTTGTAGCCGAGCGTTTATTTGCCGATCTGGCCACCAATGGGCTTTACGGGTTACAGGTGGATTTGTTTTCCCATATGCAAGAACTATCGCTGAATTTCTTCGACCGCCAGCCGATTGGCGAGTTAATGAGCCGGGTGACCAACGATACCGAAGTGATCTCGCTGTTTTATGAGAGCGCGGTAGGACCCATCATCCGGGCTTTCATCCAGATTTTCTTGATCCTGATCGTAATGCTGGTGATGGATTGGCGCCTGACCATCATCGCCCTGCTGGTGGTACCAGTAATGCTCTTCTTGACCAATGTGGTGCAGAAGATCTCCACTCCGGCTTTCGCCAAATTGCAGGAGGAACTAGGTACGTTGAGCGGCTTCCAGGAAGAGACTCTCTCTGGCCACAAAGTCATCATCAGCAACCGCCGCCAGGCCTGGTCCGATGAACAAAGCAAAGAGTATGCCGTGGGTGTTTTCGATACCGCCAGCCAGGCTTTCTTCACCTCGCTGCTGCAGTACCCCTTGTCCCAATCGCTGGTGGTTGTACAGGTCGTGTTGGTCGTAGTATCTGGAGCAATTGCCGTGATCCTTGGAGAGATGCTCTTGGGCACGGTGATCGCATTCGCCGGTTATGCCAGCCTGCTCTCGCGTCCAATTTCGGAGATCGCTAATCTGACCGCTACCACCCTAAATGCGGTGGCTGGAGGTCGTCGGGTTTTCTCCATAATGGATGAGCAGCCTACTGTCAAAGACGCGCCCAACGCGGTCGATTTCGATTTCAAGAATGGCCATGTCGAGTTCGATGATGTCGATTTCAGCTATGTGCCTGGGCGTAAGATTCTGCGCCACAACACTTTCGAAGTTCAACCCGGTCAGAAGATAGGCATCTGTGGCCCGACCGGAGCGGGGAAATCCACCATTATCAACATCCTGACGCGCTATTACGACGTTGACGGCGGTACGATCATGATCGATGGACAGGACCTGACCAGGCTGACTCAAATCAGCCTGCGCAAGCAGATCGGTGCCGTGCTGCAGGAGGCTTTCCTGTTCTCGGATACGGTTATGAACAATCTGATGTACGCCCGCGCAGGAGCCACCAAAGAAGAGTGCATCGAAGCAGCCAAGCAAGCCAATGCCCACGAGTTCATTATGAACCTGCCGCAAGGCTATGACACCCAGCTTACCGAGCGGGGCGCCAATCTCAGCCAGGGCCAGCGCCAGATGCTCACCATTGCGCGTGCCATGGTAGCCCAACCCAAACTTTTGATACTGGACGAAGCTACCAGCAATGTAGATACACGTACAGAGAAGCTCATCCAGGAAGGGTTGGAACGCCTGATGGAAGGCAAGACCAGCTTTGTGATTGCCCACCGCCTTGCTACCATCCGGGACTCAGCCAAGATCATGGTTGTCAATGCAGGTGAGATCGTTGAATTCGACAGCCACGACAACCTGATGGCGAAGAGAGGATTCTATTACTCACTGTATATGAGCCAGTTCAAAGGCAAGGCTCCCGCAGGCTCGGATGCTGCCACGGCCGATTTTATCAGCACATAACCCCACTCAGGGGTGATAGATCTCTAAGATCTACCACCCCTGAGGAAAATCAGTTTATCCACAAAACAGGTTTTTTTATAATCAGATCAATCGGATGGCAACACTCAGGAAGGGGAATATATGATTCGCGAATGAGTGCGAATAAGGCTTGCTTTGGTTATCTTTTGTGCAATTTCATCACTAT
>JBFENN010000160.1:0-7465 GCA_041551115.1 Anaerolineales bacterium | reverse complement strand
GCTGCACTGCTGGAAAATACTCGCTGCCGACCTTATAAAAAGTGGCATCTCTTAAGTTTGAAAGTATCAGATATCCACCTGGTTTTAAAAGGGATAGAATATTCTTTAAGAAATATTTCCATTCAACGAAACTAGAAGTAGCGGAATCAGCACAAAAATTACTAATAACTATATCGTAGGTCTTATGTTTTCCACAAACTGGTTCTGGTAATCTAGCATCGCAACAAAACACATCAACGATTTTAGAGCGGATAAGATTTTCTCTATCCTTTTCTACTTGAGGTGTAATTTCTTGGACACCCTCATACTTTAAAGATGCCTGAATGAATGGACGCCAATTATACGCGTCTGGAGTTTCGTTTATCCATTTCCTTATCTCCTTTAAATTCGCTTCAAGCAAATCACAGAAGTGTATTTCTCTAACAATCGAAGAAATAGCAATAAGTGAATAAATTGTAGGGCCACCTCCGAATTCAAGTAGAACGCCATTTCGAGGAATATACTTCATAATTTTCGCCATAAAAATTAACAGAGCTTGATTTTCCCCACTCACTTCATCATAATAATCTTGTAGGTAAACTCGCGGATCAAATCTCGACCAGTCTTGACAAATAATATCCATATAATATTAGCCTTCCTATATGCGAAAGAGTAACTTGCTCTAACTTTAGTTTCCGCTAACACTTGATTAAAAAGTCTCACCTCTGGTATTTATAGGATGTCCAAATCCAACCAAGAGGTGAGACAATCGACATCAAACATCATACCACACAAGCATTGATGGCAGTAGTTGAGAAACTGCCAATCGGTACAAACTTAGCACTTTACCAATTTCTTTGGATGCTCATCAGCGGGGCCTTACACGACAGTCGCGGCGCCATGTTTCCAGCGCTCAAATCGATCGGCTTGAAGGATGAAGAGGTACGTCGCGCCTGGGCGGCGATGCGATATGGGGCTTGGCAAACCGAAACGCTGCTAGAAACATGGCGGGCCTATGTGACTAGCCAGTGCGAGTGGCAAGCTGCTTTCTACGCCGGTTACCACACCAAAGCGGTTGATATCACTGCCTACTGGCGACCGATGTTGAAAGGGCTCAAGAGCAAGCACTACCATACCGAAGCCGGAAAGGCTTTACCAGCCGTTGTATTTGGGATGGTAGGGAAAGTAGGGCGTATTGGCCAGCAACGCATGGCTTTACTGACAGACCTGATCCGGATCGATCTGAGCAATTCCTCAAAGACGGCTGTGCAAACCAGTGTGCTGCGACAGCTTGCTAAAAACCTTGCCGAAGATGAAATGCCGGTCCTGGATGCGGGTTTCAAGCTCAAAACGCTCTTTCAGGCTGGCGTAGATCGCTTTGTCTTGCGCTTGGCCACGAACTTCACCGCCCGGCGCAATTTCCTGCCTGAGTACGAAGGCGGTCGCCCTTGCGAGTATGGCGACATGGTGCGTCCACTGGCGCGAACCTACGGCGGTAAGCAAATCCCAGCCACGTCTCCCGACCGGGTCGAAACCTGGCAGCATAATGGGTATGAATTCCGGGCTGAGTTCTGGGAAGAACTGGTGCTGAGGGAGTGCAAGCCATCTGTGGAGAATCAAGCCTTTACGGTGGTAGCAATCTATGATCCTCGTTTCGAAACCCCCTGGCTGTTGGCCTGCCCACTCCAACTGAGCGGTGCTGACTTCTGGGGGTTCTACCACGATCGCTGGCCTATTGAGCAGCTACCTCTAGCTTCCAAGCATATGGTCGGGGCTCAGCGTCAGTTTGTCTCTGCACACGAGAGCTGTTACCGTCTCCCTGAGTTATCCTTGCTGGCCGGATCCATTCAGACCTATTTGGCGGCTACCCTGCCGCCCATCCCGACCGGCTTTTGGGATCGCAACCCCAAAGGAACCCCTGGGCGCTTACGCCGATGGTTGGGCAGAACGACTTTTTCAGACTTGTCACCCCAGCAGCTAGGTCGAATTCGACGAAAGTCGTCAGTTACTGCTCATTTGCCTAAGGGTGTTCTCGGTCACAGGCGTTCAAAACAGCCTGTTTTACCCTGATCTAGCTCTTTTGTGAGCTTTTCCAAAGATTGTTAAGGTTCAATCTGCTCCATTATGTTTTTGGAGTAGCTTCAGTTACCGGAAACTAAAGTTATTTAGAATTTCGGAATAAGTACCGGGGTGTTCTTTTTGTATTCTTCGTAATCTTCCTGCCCACCCCATTTTTCATCGGAGCGCGCCTCGAGCATCGGGATGCCGCTAACGCGGGTGAGCAACACTGTGACGAAGATGGGCGAGATAAGGGCGATCCACTGCCAGCCCTGCAGAACGGGTACAGCGATCAACATCACACCCAGCCAAAGGGTGATCTCGCCAAAATAATTCGGGTGGCGGGAACGTGACCATAAGCCGGTATGGATGAATTTCCCCTTGTTGGCAGGGTCTCTGCGGAAGGCAGTTTTTTGATTGTCAGCGACCACTTCGATCACAAAGCCAAAGAGCCAAATCAGGCCCCCGAGAATACTCCAAACCCCCAAAGGTTCATGTGTTCTACTGGTCATTGTTATTGAAGCAGCAATAATCGTGAAAGTGACCCACAAGCCCTGCAAATTCCAGACATGGAAAAAACGCACAAAAGAGGGCTTGATCTCGTCAAAGCGCCCATCCTTGCCTTCGCGTCGAATGCGGGTAAAGAGGAAAGTACCCAAACGCAGCGCCCAAACCATCACAACGCCCATCATCAACAGGGAACGGGCGTCACGTGCTTCGGGGTTGAGGAAGAATGCCAGAAGCATGGTCGTGATGTAGGTGATGCTGCCCGTCAGGTCGAAAAATTTTTCGGTCTGCTTGATAAAAGCGGGGATAAATACCAGCCAGTTGAGCACAAATGCCCAGGTGACTAAAATCCCAAAGAGAGGCCAATTGCCAACTTTGACGCTGTATTGGCTGCCCGCAAAGGCGATACCCACAGCGATCAAGATTTCCAAAAGAATTGCAATGAAAAATTTCTTTTCCTGTTCAGTCATTTTTGAATTACCTTTCGATAAAAGCGAGGGTTTCTTGTAAAATCCAATCTTGCTGTTCTTCACGGGAGATGGTCGCGACCCCATCACCGGGCTGGACGCCGTACCAGCCAAATTGGGCGTGATTGGCGCCATCCATCTCAACCCAAATCACACTTTCAGGTAGTCGTTCGCGCGACAGGCGCATCTCATCCACACCGCCGTCTTTTGTGCCGAAAATGGATAAAACTTTCAAATTGGGGATGGCGCTCAAATCCGTGCTTTCGGCAGTGTAGGATGCCCACAAGAAAAGACCATCCACTTTCTCGGCGTTCTCTGCGACATATTCGGCTGCCATTACCCCGCCGAGCGAGTGCCCGCCGATGTACCAATGCTCAATGGCGGCATTGGCTGCCATGATTTCATCGGCGACGTTGATGCCTGTAAAGGCCAGATTGAGCGGCATTGGCGGTAACACAACCAGATAACCTGCGCGGGCGATCTCTTTTGCCAAAGGCGCGTATGCACGTGGGTCAACATGTCCGCCGGGATATATGATGATGCCCGTATCCGGGTCAGCGGTAATAGAACTGAAGACCATCCACTTTTTGTTGATAACGAGGACTGCGTCATCGCTTTCAAGAGCGGCGCTGGCTTGAGGCATCGCTTCGAGGGGATTTAAACTCCAGATTACAAAAGCGACTGTGCCAACAGCGAGCATGAGAAGAACTGCCAAAGCAATTCGTTTGAGCCAGGTTTTCATTTTTTCAATCTTTTTTTAAAAACCATGCTGCTGCCCCAACCAGGGAGCAGGCAGTTTTTGTTTGAATTCATCCACACTGGGCCCTTGCAGATTACGCAAACGCCATGTGCCATAAAGATAAGTAACGATCAGTAAAATTACCAGCGCGGGAAATCCCGTTAGGGGCTGAACCCATGCTAAACCTTTTGCATCACCTACCTGGAAAAGCCTGAGCTGCCACCAGAATTTTACGCCAAAGAAGATTGTCCAAAGCAGGGTGGTCTCGGTGTAAGCGGGACGGACGCGGGGATGCCAGTACCACGCCAGATCCCAGCGGCGGGCAACGAAACTGCTCCAGGCAGTGAGAGGACGCCTGAGAAACAAGCTCAGCAAGCTTAATCCGACGGTCAATCCGCTGCTTAACAAGCCGGGTAGGAAGAAGCTCTCGCTGCGTCCGAGCAGCGTGACCAACCCCATTGCCAGCAGAACGCTGAAAACACCAAGTAAGCTATAGACGAGCGATTCTTTCCGGCGCAGACGACGAATACCGAGCAGGATGCTGGATGCGAGCGCTGCCCACATGGCGACCTGAAGACCCCAGCGTGCGTTGGCAATGAGGAAGAGCAGCAACGGCAGGAGCGCATCCACAAGTCGAGCGCCCAAAACAGCGCGGAATTCATCCCACAGTTCGGTGAATTTAGCGCGCATGTTTTCCCATCCAGAATTTTACCCAGTCACCTTTGCTGTTTTGAAGGGCAAAGAAGGTGTAGAGCGCACCAGCAAAGAACCCGAGCGTCATCATGGCGATCGTCCACAAGATGGCGCTCAGCAGTTTTTCTTCACGATAGAAGATCCAGAGGGAGAAGAGGGTGAAGCCGGTATAGAGATCGACCAGCGAGACGATGCCCCAGGGCATGGAAAGCAATTGGCTGCCTTCAGCAGAGAAATCGCCAACGGTAAAGCCGTAAATCAATACGGCGGTCATGGCAAAGATGCCAAGCAGGGAAAAGAATTTTGCGGTTTTCATAGGAGAAAAAGAACACCAAAGGTTAACTCGGATGCAACGCTGATGAGATTGGATGACTGGCGGGATTTATCCAAAAATATGGTAACGACACGCACCAAGCCGATCGCAAGGTAAATAATGCCAAACATGGGGTAGGCGATGCTTTTATCTAGCAGGAAGGTGGCAACACCCATACCGATGAAAACGCCGCCGAAAATAGCGCGGATTTCAGCAACGCCGCGCCCACCAACGGTTTTCAGACCGGTAAAACCTTCAATCCTGGTCGGGGCGACGAGAGCGAATAAGCCAATAACGATGGTGACGATGACGGCGATGAATTGTAAGATTGTGATCATAGCTGCTCCTGGTTTCTGTCTCTGCGAACGAATCAATTTCTCTTTTCAATGTAGATTTCTTCGACACGAAAAACATTGTGTTTGGCAGTGACCCCTTATCCAAATAATTGTTTAACTTTCTTCTTGCGAAAGTCGAAGATGCCTTTCAGGCGACGATCCACCCAAACAGCGTGGACAATCTCGCCAAGGAAGCCGAAGGGCATCACATAAGTTACCTGATCGGTGATCTGGGTGCCCCCTTCAACGGCCTCAAAGCTGTGTTCATGGTACCACATGCGGTAGGGACCTATGCGCTGCTCGTCAACGAAGTAGCTGCCTTCCATGACATGGGTGATCTCGGTCAGCCAGAGCGATTTGACGAGCGGCATGAACTTCACACGGTACTCGATGATCTGACCCTGGGACATCTTACCTTCCCCCCCGTGGACGATCTCGAATTTCATATCATCGGGGGTCATCTCGTTCAGGTTCTGGGGGTTAGCAAAGTATGCCCAAACCTCGTCGAGTGAGGCAGGCACAATTTGTTGGCGATATAAACGATGGATCATGATTGTTTTTCCTTTGCGATCCCAGCAAAACCAAGTGCGCCGATCCCAAGATTAGCTCCCAACACAGGGGTAATCTGTTGAATAATAATCTCCCCATCGGGTAAATATTTGCTTGCCTGGTCTCTTAAGGCTTCCGCACGTTCCTGAACACCGGCATGGACAACCGCCAACATTTTAAAAGGACCATGTTCATCCATCCAACTAAACAGACGCTTGATTGCTTTTTGGCGAGTGCGGACCCGATACGCTTGCGGATTACCTTGATTCATCGCCAGCAGTGGTTTAAGGCGTAACAATTCACCAAAGCGTGCTACAGCAATGTGCATCCGTCCACTGCGGCGCAGATATTCGAGGGTGTCGAGGGCCGCAAAAACAAAGGTGTGCGGCATCAGCGTTTGCAAGTTTGCCAAAATCATCTCCATCTTGTGACCATCTTGCGCCATTTCTGCAGCGCTAACCGTCAAAAAACCCAAGCCCAAACTCAGCTGTCCCGAATCTAAAACTGTAACGGGAGCTTTAGCGAACTCTTTGGCTGCCATGCGCGCCGAATTAACGGTCATACTCAGGACTTCCGAGATATGGATCGATAAAATCTCTTTCGCGCCCCGCGCTACCAATGATTCGTAGCCACGAATAAAAATTTCTGCACCTGGTGCAGCCGTTACGGGCGAAGGATCGTACGCTGGAAGGCGCAGATAAAATTCTTCTTTGGTCAAGTTCACGCCGTCGGTAAAATGCTCTGATCCCATGTTGATATGCAAAGGCGCCACTTCAATACCATAGCGCTCAATCACATCCTTCGGCAGGTCCGCGGTACTATCTGTCAAGATACCAATCATTGTTTTGTTTTCCTTCTTTAATAAACAACCAGGTGTACCCTCAAAGATTAAATACACTGGAAACTAAGTTTCATTAGGTGCACCGCACTTTCTTTTTTGATGAAATAATCCAGGAAATCTCGCCAAGTGCATTGCATCTTTCATCAAGTTATTTTAATCACTGTGTACTTATGTATCCAGGTTACCTCTTATTAATAATTTTAGCATTATGTCTACTATTTGTCAATATATTGCACAGTAATTGCGTTGGGGATATTACGATTTTTTAACCCTACCCTGATCTGCAAAGGGATTTGTGAGGCGTATGCACTTGTGTGTTGCTAAAAGTACAGGGCGGAATTAGCAACAAAATCAATCACATCATCCCCAGTTTAGGCCGGTACTGCAGCGCCTCCGCCAGGTGAGCCGGGCTGATGGTCTGCTCCCCGGCCAGGTCCGCAATGGTGCGCGCCAGCTTGAGCACCCGGTGGTAGGCACGGGCTGAAAGCTGCATCTGGCGCATGGCGGTGCGCATGAGGGAGTTGCCAGTCTCATCCAGCTTGCAGTACTGGCGCACTTCCGCAGGCCGCATGCCGGCATTGGTGGAGACCCCCTCGGCAGGCACACCACCGAGCAGGCTGTGGGCTTCGCCAAAGCGAACTCGCTGCTGCTCCCGGGCGGCCTCCACGCGCGACTGCACGTTGGCTGAGGGTTCCCCCAAACGGTCATCGCTGAGTTTCTCATACTCCACCCGCGGCACTTCGATGTGGATGTCGATGCGGTCCAGCAACGGGCCGGAGATGCGCTTCTGGTAGCGGGTGACCATGGCGTTGGAGCAGGTACATTCCTTGACCGGGTCGCCGTAATAGCCGCAGGGGCAGGGGTTCATGGCAGCCACCAGCTGGAAATCGGCAGGAAAGGTCAGGGAGCCCTGGGCGCGCGAGATGGTGACGTGCTTGTCTTCCATCGGCTGGCGCATGACTTCCAACACCCGGCTGCCGAACT
>JBFENN010000159.1:0-7530 GCA_041551115.1 Anaerolineales bacterium | reverse complement strand
GGTCGCCATTGTTGCTATACCAATCGGGGTGTTATCGGCAATCAAGCAATACTCCAAATTCGATATCACGGCCACAACGCTCTCGTTTATGGGGCAAGCGATTCCAGAATTCTGGTTAGGACTTATATTAATCCTCATTTTTTATTCATGGTTGGAAAACCCTTTTACAGGAGAACCACTGCTGCCATCTGGCGGAATGTCAACTCTTGGTGAGGAATTCTCTATTTGGGATCGCATCAGGCACCTTATCCTTCCAGTTACCATGGGAATGGTGGGATGGGTGGCCTGGTACTCTCGGTTCCTGCGTTCCAGCATGCTTGATGTCAAGAATCAGGATTATATTCGCACTGCCCGAGCGAAAGGACAACAGGAACGCATAATCTATATGCGGCATGCTTTGAAAAATGCCTTGATTCCTTTGGTGACGATGTTCGCCCTTGATTTTCCCTACATCTTTGCGGGTTCGCTCTATGTCGAACTCTTGTTTTCATGGCCGGGGATGGGCCGCCTCTATTATGACGCGGCTACCGCCCGCGATTATCCTGTTCTGATGGCCGTCTTGATCATCGGCGCTGGCATCATCATGCTTTCAAACTTGATGGCGGACATTACTTACGCTTACCTCGACCCACGAGTACGCTACGACTAAATGATTATCTTATGAAATCAACTGATACAAGCGGCTTAGCAATCGAACAAACCTTAGCTGATGGGTTAGTTGTGCGGGAGCATGAGAGCATGACGCGGCTGGTTTGGCGCCGTTTCCGGCGGCATCCTGGAGCTGTCGCCGGAGCAGTGATATTATCCGTGATCATCCTCGCCTCCATTTTCGCGTTCCTCTCACCTTATAATCCAAATGAATCTGATATAAAGAGCAGGTTGGAGCCTCCTTCTTTACAGCACCCCTTCGGAACAGATGCATTGGGTCGTGATCTGCTCACCCGTTGCTTGTATGGTGGGCGCATATCACTCTTTGTGGGTTTGATGGTGATGGTGATCACGTTGGTGATAGGAATCCCAATCGGCATGATTGCTGGCTATTTCGGGGGTTGGATCGATGATATTCTGATGCGCATCATCGATGCTTTCTTATCCCTGCCATCATTGCTGGTGTTAATTCTGTTAAGTGCCATATTGCGCGAGATCGAGTTCCCACTGCTGAAAGCCAACAGCGTGATGACCATCGCCCTGGTGATCGGCATCCTCTCCTGGACTACAATCGCCCGCCTGGTACGGGCGGTCTTTCTCGGCGGTCGGGAAATGGATTACGTCAATGCAGCCCGCGCCCTGGGTGCTGGGAGCGTGTTGATCATGCTCAGCGAGATCCTGCCGAATGGTTTTGGTCCCATCATCGTCGATGCAACACTGGAAATTGGATACGCGATCATGGAAGAATCTGGACTATCATTCCTTGGTTTTGGGGTGATGCCGCCCACAGCCAGCTGGGGCAGTCTGCTGAGTGACGCACAGCAGCATCTTACCAAACACCCCTGGTTGGCGATTTTCCCCGGCTTGATGATCTTCTTTACCATCATATCGATCAACTACATCGGGGATGGATTAAGAGATGCCCTCGACCCTTATAAAGTTCTATCCAAAATTGACGAATAGTTAAAGATGCCTTCCGGCTTTATAAAATTCTGACCCAATCAAATCAGGTTATCAAACTTAACCAAGGAAAATTTACCCCATGCCATCTGAAACACCTGCATTAGAGCCAATCAAGACCAACTACAGGATGAATTTTCTATCTAACCAGCAGCTGGACGAATTCCAAGAAGCCACATTGCAGGTACTGGAAGAGGTTGGAGTCCAGTTCCCATCTCAAAAAGCATTGAAGGTCTTCAGCGAACATGGTGCACAGGTTGATCACGAGACCCAGGTAGTAAAAATCCCCCGGCAGATGGTGATGAATGCAATGAACGCTGTTCCCCGCACCTTTGTCATGGGAGCCAGGGAGCCAGAATTCGATCTTAAATTGCAAGAAGGCACATCCTTCTTCACAACCGATGGTTGCGGGTATGAGACCATTGATATCAAGTCTGGTGAAAGGCGCGCCTCCACTAAAGAAGATGTGGGCATGATGGCCCGTATCTGCGACTACCTGCCCTCTATCGCATTCTATTGGCCGATGGTCAGCGCTCAGGATTACGGGGTCAGCTCACCGCTTCACGAGCTTGATGCCACCTGGAACAACAGCATCAAGCATATCCAGAGTGAAACCTTGATGGGCGCCAGGCCTGCTGAATTCGCAGTCGAGATGGCTAAAGTGCTGCGTGGAAGTGCGGAGGAAGTGCGTGCGCGACCGCCCTTCTCAGTTACGATCTGCACGATCGCACCGCTGATGCAGGATAAGGAAGGCATCGAAGGCGCAATGGTGCTGGCCGAAGCCGGAATCCCGGTCGTGTTCCTGGCTATGCCAACCCTGGGAACGACTGCCCCGGCGACTTTCCCGGGTGCCATGGTGGTGGGTGATGCGGAGGTGATCAGCGCTACCGTGCTGATGCAGCTGGTCGCACCAGGTGCGCCCGTAGCTCACTCGATCATGCATGCCTGGGCTGACCCGCGCAACGCGGCTTATGTCGGATACCCGCTGGATGCCCGCGGGCGCTACACACCAGTTGAGATTGCCCACCATTGGGGTATGCCTGCCTTCGGAGGCGCTTTCGGGACAGACAGCGCCCAGATCGATAGCTGGCAGTCAGCCACTGAAGTCGTCCTGGACCCATTCTTGATTGGGCTTGCGGGATGCGAAATTGTCACCGGCATTGGTTTGCGAGAGACTTATACATTGCTTTATCCGGAAGCGATCATGCTTGACGATGATATTTACCACCGGGCACGCTATGCCTTGATGGAATTGGACGTAAATCCTGAAACGCTTGCCATCGATGTGATTGAAGAAGTCGGTCCAGGAGGTCACTTCCTGGCTCAAAAACACACCCGCAAACACATGCGCCACTCAATGCAGCGGGCTATCACGCAGCAGCTCGATCAAGAGGGAAATTACCTTCCAGCTTTAGATGCCGCGCGGGAAAAATTCGCCTGGATATATGAGAACCACCAGCCAGAACCCTTGGAAGCAGCCGTTCAAAATGAGCTGACCCACATCCTGGACCGTGCCGCCGAAGAGCTAGAGTGAATCCGCCTTAAAAGGAGTTCAGCATGGGTATCTCCATCACTCCAGTTCTAACCCGTTTAGAAGTCGAGCGCATCCACGAGCACAGCCTGGACTTGCTGGAAAGGGTTGGTATCGATTACAAGACTCCGCGTGCCTTGCAGATCCTGGAAAATTTCGGCTGCCCGGTGGACTATGAGCGCACCTGGGCCAGCATCCCCCGCGAGGTTGTCGAATGGGCACTGCAGCAAACCACACGCGTGGTTAAACTGACCGCCAGAGACCCTGACCGCAGCGTGATCCTTGATGGTCGCCGCCCCCACCACACCACCGACAGCCAGGGCACCCAGGTTATTGACCTGGAAAGCGGTGAGCTGCACGACTCCACCACTGAAGACCTCGCATCAGGCATCCGTTTCGCGGATGCCCTGGACCTGATCGAGATCGTCAACGTAATGGTCTCGGCCAGCGATCTCCCCGGTAATGTGCGTATTTTAAATCATTATGCCCTGGCATTTAGCCAGACCTCGAAACACGTACGCAGCGGTGTCCACCGTGCCGAAGAGGTCCCCTTCCTGGTCGAACTGGTGAAAGCTGCCACCGGAGAAGACTACTTCACACCGATCTTTTCTGCAGTTGACTGCACCGTCTCCCCACTGATGCACGACGGGCCGATGACGGAAGCCTGCATCGAGCTGGCTAAGGTTGAGGTGCCGATCATGGTTTATCCCATGCCGTTAGCTGGCGGAACTTCTCCAGTTACCGTTGGTGGGACGATCGTGGTACACAATGTCGAATTTCTCAGTGGATTGGTCTTGTTCCAGCTGGTAAATCCAGGGACACCCATCATCTATGGAACCGGAGCTTCCCAGCTGGATATGCAAACTGGCCGTTACGGTGGCAGCGCGGATGGCTATACTATGTGCTTAGGTCTGGCAGAAATGGCTCGTTTTTACAATCTGCCATTTAACGTAGGTGGATTATCTACCCGCTCTCATGATCTGGATGCACAATATGGTGTTGAGGCGATGACTCATGGATTGTTGGCCTATCTGGCTGGCGCTGATGAAATCTACAGCATGGGTTTGTTGGGTGATGCCCAAATCCTCTCCTTTGAGAAAATGGTTGCGGATAACTTATTAGCTCACCAGCTGGAAGCGATGGTAAAGCCACTCAATGTTGACGAAGCACATTTGCAGGCCGAATTAATTGCGAAAGTTGGCATCGGGGGTCATTATCTGAAGCAGAGAGAAACCCGCGACTTTACCAAGCAAGAATATGTCCCAATGTGGCCGCCAGCCGATAAAACCATACTTGAGCTGGCGCGGGAAGAAGCCTTAGAAATTTATCACCATCATGAACCACCACCTCTACCAAGCGGGGCAAAAGGGCAAATGGAGACCATTCTCAAAGAAGCGGATGCAGCATTCGCTTTATAAGGATTCTCTTATGCATTCAGAAACTCCAGATATCATTCCATTCACTTCACCTATCAAATATGAGGTATTAACTGAGGACCAGATAGAAACCCTAAAAAAGGGCACATTCCACCTGATGGAGAACGTCGGGGTTCGTTTCCCTTCTAAAACTGCGTTGCAAATATTTGCCGATAACGGTGCCTGGGTTGATTGGGAGAACGAAATTGTGCGGATTTCACCTGACCTGGTTGAAAAAGCCCTGTCCAACGCACCGCGCTCGTTTGTTTTAGGAGGCCGGGAGGAACGATTTGACCTGGTTCTGGATGGGAGCCGATCATATCTGGCTACCGATGGATGTGGGGTGAGAGTGATAGATCTAGAAACCAGGCAAGAACGACCGTCACGTAAAGCTGATGTGGCACAGATGGCGAGGGTATGCGATGCTTTACCATTGATCAGCTTCTTTTGGCCTCTGGTCAGCGCTCAAGATCATGGGCTGACTGCTCCACTGCATGAGTGTCATGCAGGATTAACCAACACGCTCAAACATGTGCGCGGCGGCACGACAGTTTTCCGTCAGCTGGCTCAATACATCGTAGAGATGGCCACCGTAGTCGCTGGAAGCGAGTCCGAACGCCGTAAACGCCCCCCGATCTGTGGAAACATCTGCACAATCGCACCTTTGGCACATGACGAAGATGGCATTGAATCGGCATTAACATACGCTGAAGCAGGCATTCCAACCAGTTTTATGGCCATGCCGACCATGGGTTCTACAGCACCTGCAACCCCAATGGGAGCATTGGTGACCGGTGATGCAGAAGTCGTCAGTGCGATGGTGCTGATCCAGCTTGCCTACCCAGGAGCACCGGTTTTTCATTCGAACTATATTTCGTTGATGGACCCACGCACTGGTGGTTACATCAGTGACACTTCAATTCCCCTGGTAATCATGGCAGCCCAGATGGCGCACGCCTGGAATGTCCCCAGCCTGGGGGGCGGCAGCGTCAGCAGCGACGGTAAGGAAATCGGCTGGCAATCAGGCACTAAAAGCGGGCTGGGATCAGTGATGATTCCTTTGGGTGGCGGTGAGATTTGCGGATATCTGGGAATGCTGGACGGATCAATGCTCCTTTATCCAGAACAAGTGATCCTTGACCATGAGATTTGCTGGGAAGCATACGAATATTTTCGAAAATTTGAGTTTGAGGTCCCAGATATGGCTTTAGATGTAATTGCAGCTGTCGGACCAGGATCTCATTTTCTAAAACAAAAACACACCCGGGACCACATTCGTGATTTTCGTTTGTCTCCCATTTTGCATCGCAATGATTCTAATGGCCGGAGGTTAGATCCACAGGAAGCCGCCTTGGCAGAATTCAAACGATTAAACCAAGATCACCATCCTGAGCCTTTGCCGCAGGAAAAGCTCCTTGAATTGGACCGCATCCTGGAAGCAGCAGATCGGGAAGCAGAAAGAATTGGATGATCCATGGGCGTAAAAACACCTTGGAAGTTTCCAATTGGTTTGCAAAATTCTTATTTATCCCGAGAGGAACTGGAAGGATAATAGCTGCCAGGATCAAACTTTGCGATATTCCGCAAAAGGAGAGCCCATCATGTTCAATGAGACTCCGAAGTTAAGACCAATTATTCCTAAATACCATCGGGAAGTGCTCACAAGCATGCAGCTGGAGGATATCCAGGCAGCCACCCTTGAAATCCTGGAAGAGACAGGTATCTACTGCCCCTCTGAGAAGGCATTGTCCATTTATGCAGAACACGGTGGTAAGGTTGATATCAAAAACAAGATCGTGAAGCTGCCCAGCTCAGTTGTCATGGAGGCCATGTCACATGCCCCGCGTTTTTATACAATGGGATCAAGATCACCAGATCACGACATTGTCCTTGATGGTACCGCGACATACGTCGCAACTGACGGAACTGGGGTGGAGACCGTGGATTTCAAAACCAACCAACGCAGAAACTCCACTAAAGCGGATGTCGCCCGGATGGCACGTGTGGCGGACTATTTGCCTTCAATCGGTTTTTACTGGCCTATGGTCAGCGCCCAAGATCACCCGGAGATCGCTTCACTGCATGAATTAGAAGCTTCTTTCAATAATACTGTCAAACACGTCCAGACGTGTACTGTGGTGGAGGAAAAAACAGCCCGCTATGCAATCGAAATGGCCAAGGCCATCTGTGGAGACACCAAGACGATGCAAGCGCGCCCACCATTTTCCTCCCTGATCTGCACCATCGCGCCTTTAGCGATGGACCTCGAATCAATGGAGGCTGCCCTGGTATTTGCCGAGGCGCGCATCCCGGTGGGCTTCATGTCCATGGCTTGTGGTGGATTATCCTCCCCGGCAACAGTGGCTGGAACAGTCGCGGTAGCGGATGCCGAGATGGTGGCTGCCATGGTGCTGATCCAGCAGGCTTACCCGGGTGCCCCGGTCTATCACTCATTGATGCCGAGTCTGATGGACCGCATGACGGGCGATTTCGATGGCGGCGCCTGGAATGTTGACCTGTTCTCACCGATCGCTGTTGAACTTGCTCACAAGTGGGGAGTGCCGACTCTGGCGCCAGTTGGGACATCTGCCAGCGTCTCAGGTTGGTCATCTGCGACGGGAATCAAATCCGTCATACTGTCGGTGGCATTATGCGGTGCAGACACAGCCAGCGGTCTTGGATTGCGGGAAACCTGCACCCTGCTGACAGAGGAGGCCCTGGTTCTGGATGCTGAGTTTTGCAATATGGCGCGCGTCGAAGCAAACGGGTTGGATACCAGCTCGGAAGCATTTTCACTGGACATGATCAAAAAGGTTGGTCCGCGCGGCAACTTCCTGAAAGAAAAGAGAACCCGCCAGCAGGTGCGGGCTTTGGAATACTCGGAGCTGACCACCCAAACAAATCCACAAGGGGGTCGCCGCGATCCGATCGAAGTGGCTCGTGAAAAGACAGCCTGGATTTTGGAGAATCACTTTC
>JBFENN010000158.1:0-7553 GCA_041551115.1 Anaerolineales bacterium | reverse complement strand
TCTATTCATCGGAAAAAATGAAAATCAACTTGAAATTTTCTTCATGCTGATCACCAAACAGCCCTTCCTGGAGTTGACTGGGATCCAGTTTGATTCATGAATGGCAGGAGCCTGGTTTTGTTTGCCCAGCTCACCGCCCAAGCCAGCCAACAGGGCCATGACCAGCACATTGGATTGTTCAGATCTTTACTTGGTAGGATAATTTCGATATGGTTAACAATCAATTCATTTACCCAATTCTAGGGTAATCTACAAACTGGACAAATCATATCAGCAATAAATCTTATAAGCATACCTACCGATCAATAATTCAAAATTGAGTGAATTTATCTAACCCAAAAGGTGATAAGCGACTCAACTTATGCTGATTTCCCATGGCATGCGTTAAATCCAGAGCCAATTAAGGAATCCTCTGATAACAAGGTTTATATAAAGGACTTATTTAAAAATCAATTATTGATAAGCTCAGGAAAATTGGGTATAGAACTCGAACCAAATTTCGCGAATCGTTTATTCAAAATGCCCATTTCGATCCCCAATGGATCCAGTTTCCCGCTTTGCTCGAAGCATAGAAAAGCGAAAATCGCCCGACGTGCTCGAAAGGCGATTTTTGTGGGCGGTATTGGACTCGAACCAACGACCTTTGCGATGTCAACGCAACGCTCTAACCAGCTGAGCTAACCGCCCATTCGATTGTGAGACCAGATTATAACCAGGCGGGTGGAATCTGGCAAGTCAGGCTACCAGCCCCTGCTGGCTTAATCCTGGCTGTAAACTTCTCCTAAGAAGGTGGCAACAGCCTGATGGACAGACTGCGGCTTTTCAAGCATGACCATATGGCCAGCGCCATCTATAACTTCAAGGTGTGCATTGGGTAGCTTTGAAGCCAACAATTGCGATTGTCTTAAAGGGGTCATCTTGTCATCAGTACCGCAAAGCACCAAAGCAGGATGGTTTATCTCAGTCAAGTGCGATATCACGTTAAAATCGCTGCAGGCTAACAAATCAGCATGCAAAACGGTTGCGCGGGTCTCCAACATCCGCTTGCAGGCTAATTCTTTCAATCGTCCAGGTATTTCTTGAGAAAATGACCAGCCGATTAATTTTTCCACTGCGGCAGGGTAGGTTGCCGAAGTAGAGGTTAAATCCAAGAGGTCTGGGTTTACCGGCAAACGGGCAGCGGTGCTGATCAAACCCAGGCCGAGCACTCGAGCGGGATTTTCCAGTGCAAACTGCATAGCGATCGCTCCGCCCATAGAGTGACCAACAAAAACAGCCTGAGATAACTCCAATGTGTCCAACAACTCAAGTAGAACCCCGGCGTAAGCGGAGACAGATTGGAGCCCGCAGCCACCAGATTTGCCGTGGCCAGGGAGGTTAAGAGCATATACGCTGGCCGCTGGCATACGGCGGATCTCGGACGGCCAAAACAAGTGCGTTCCACCGGCACCATGGATCAAGATCACGGGTGGCTGCTCTCCTTCCTGGTGCAATTGATAATACAGGTCATTCCACTGCGGCATGATTGTTTCTCCAGTAATAGGTCTGGGATCCAGCTAAAATGGCAGTATCACCTTGTTGAGTACTTGGCATACATCATGATTCCCACCCCAATCAGGCAGCCACCCATCACGTAATAGGGTATTCGCCACAGAACATTGAACAAATCAATCAGCGAGTAATCTGGTGTCCCGTGACGATGAGCACCATTCTTGATAAGCATCAAGAAGATAACAAAAAACGGCGCTGCACCACCGGATAACGCAGCGACCAGCGGAGCATACCAGGGTTTTAAGCTGAACTGGTCATCCACTCTGAAGTCCAAAAATGTGCCCAACCAGATACCGCATAGCAGCCCCAGAAAGACCGGCCAATGCAAAGAACTATTTTCAATTGGTAACCACAATAGTATGAAGACTAGTAAAGCAAAACCGGTAATACGCAGCAGGCGCTGGCGTCTAGAATGACTTGCCGTGATCACAACGTGCGGCGTACTCTCTCGATGGCATCTTCAGTCAGTGGAATGATTACCGAGACGCGCGTACCGCGTCCAAGAGCTGAATCGATCTTTACCCGACCATTCACCAACTCTGCCCGTTCACGCATATTGACCATACCTAGGCTACCGCGCTTCTCATAATCGTTGTCGACATCATCAAGGTCAAAACCGCCGCCGTCATCCTCGATTTCCAGGATCGCTAATCCAGCATCCAGCGGGTGTAAGCGCACCCAGATATGAGAAGCTTCAGCATGCTTGCGGGCGTTGTTTACTGCTTCTTCGGCGATATAAAAGACCACTCCTTGCTTGTTATCTTCCATCTGGCTGACGATATGAGGATCTGCCATCACGATCACATTTTGGTTGTATGTGTCGCGCATTTTATCCGCCATTGATTCAAGTGCCGGGATCAAACCCTGGGACTCAAGCACCAATGGGCGCAGGGTAAACAACATGTGGCGGATCTCCTTGGTCGTCTGACGGGCAAGATCCTCCACCTTGTAGAGTTCTTCAGCAGCCGCTTTAACATTTCGGTCGATTAATCGCCGGGCGAAATTTACCCGCATAGCAATTGCCGCTACCGATTGGGTGGGACCATCATGCAGGTCGCGCGCCAGCTTATTGCGGGCATCCTCTTGGATTTCCAAGATACGCTCTTTTTCCTGTTCCAAGTCGCTGTACAAGCGCGCATTTTGAATGGCGATCACAGATTGGTTGCCGACGATGTCTAAAATCTCCGTCCGCTCAGGGGTGAAGTATTTTTCTTCTGGATGTCCGAAAACCATGACACCATAATTGTCCAAACCCACACGCAGCGGGACAACATACACCGCCTGGCACACACGCAACGCAACTATCATACCTAGTTCTGGATCTTGGGAGATTACCCTGGTTAACTGCGGATTACCGCTATCGATTGCCTTGCCAATAGCACCCTGCCTACCCTGCAAAGTTAGCCTTAAATCTGCCTGGGTAAAGCGTCTAGCCGAGCCAACCTGTAAATAGGTGCCACCCGATTCATCGGCAACAAACAGCAACACACCACTAACCATCTGGTCGTGGATATCATCGATCTTTTCAATGGCGCTGGCACTCAGGTCCAGCGAGGTTTCGAGGACACGCTGGTAGTTAAGGCTGGCGCTGAGGGTAGATATCAGGTTGTAGATTACACGACTACGTTCGCGTTCTGCACGTTGGGCCTCCATACGAGTGCGAACGAGTGCGCGTGCTTCCTGCTCACGTATACGAAGCATCCGCTGGCCAATGAAACCAAATACTGCCCCAGTAATCAGATAGATCGGTAGCAATGTTAGCAAAAATAAGCCAACTATCTCAAGGTCACCATCGAGCAGTGAGAGCAACGCCTGTGCAATTAAATTGATTGGGACTACTGCGGCTGCGCCTAGAAGCCCATACATGAGGGAGGCAGTGATGATCGGAAGGATGCCAGTCCAACCCAACCCGCCACCCAACGTTCCGCTCATCGCAAACAGCAAATATACTGCGAGCATATCAACTGCGATCAGGACGAGTTTATGGGTAAAGCGCTGCTGCTTTGCCAGCAACCAGACCGATAACCAAACATTCCATACAGCAACCAAGATGATCACAATACCAATTGCCATGCTAAACCGGTTACCGAAAGATAGGGAGAGAGCAATCCCCATCAAAGTAAGCCAGCGCAGCGTGATGGAAACCCAATTCGTCAGTAACGATGTCGTGCTAGTCGGTTGCATGATCTTTATGATACCCGAAAATTACAGTCTGTTGGTTAAGATTCTTTAGAATTATTTAACAATTCGGATAGCAGTGGGATGGCCTTCCTAACCGCATGCGCACGATGGCTAATTTGGTTTTTGTGAGGCATATCTAATTCAGCCATTGTGTGCTGTAGGTGTGGCAGCCAGAAGATGGGATCATACCCAAAACCACCTTTCCCCCTTTCCTCCGGGATGATCTCCCCTTCACATAATCCTTCAGTATAATAAACAGAATCTGGGGGACTGGCAATGGCCACTACACAGCAAAACCGAGCCTGCCAAGGACGCGGATGGGGAGCCAACTGCTGGAGCAGGTATGCCCGCCGATCTGCATCTGATGCACCAGGTTGGGGAGAAAAACGAGCAGAACGGATACCTGGCTGTCCAGCCAAAGCATTGACTTCCAATCCAGAGTCATCCGCCAGCGATATGAGCCCTGATGCGTGGGTGTAGGCTTTCGATTTGAGGGTCGCATTTTGTCGGTAAGACTGCCCACTTTCTTCCACCGACAAGGCAAGCCCAATATCCCATGGTGTCACCAGCTCCAACAATTCGCCAGCTAACAGGGCTTTAATTTCAGCAATTTTTCCGTGATTTTGGCTGGCAATCAGCAATTTACTCATCTAGCACAGCCTGTGTCCATCATCATTATATATTTTCACACTCTCTGTTTTTGCAAGATTAAATGCAATTCTTGACGCATTATTCTATCCATGTTATAATCGCTGCACATTTATCATGGTGCTACCATCGTAACAATTGTGCACAGTTCACAAAACTACCTCCGGCTGAATGTCGGTTTTCTGATCAACCAACCGGTCGGTACGAGTCGGGATTTTCATTTTGACATCCCGCAGCTGCACCTGAGCCCAGACCTAAATCTGGGAGATATTACGGGCATTGTTCGTGTAACGCGTACTGCCCAAGGTCTTCTCGTTCAGGTAAATCTGCAGGCAACTCTTCAAATTGAATGTGCACGCTGTCTTACAGAATTTCCACAACCATTAACTGTTGACTATATTGAATTGTACACGTTTTCCCGACTCGCTGAGCCTGGAACTGAATTTATCTTACCTGAATCCGGCAAAATTAACCTTGGCCCACTGCTCCGAGAGTATATGCTCTTAGAAGTCCCCATTAACCCACTCTGCAGTACGGATTGCCAGGGAATCTGCCCCACATGTGGCGGGAATCTAAATACAACAACCTGCTACCATCAGGATGAGTACATTGATCCGCGTTTTGACGTCCTCAAGACGCTGTTAAACGACGAGAATTCAACATAAGGATCGCAACCCTTTTCAACAAGTATGCCAGCTCCTCAGGAGGGATGTGTATGGCTGATCCGGGCAATAATGGGCATTTCGCCGAGGCCATTGAAAGGTTGCTTGAGCTCGCGGACTCACAAGGGTATCTCTCCCAACAAGACGTACAAGATCTTACTGAGACAGAAGAAGACGATAAACTCGTTGTACAGCGTGTGATTGCCTATCTATCACACGAAGGCGTGGAATTCCTGGAAAATCCGGACGAACAAAAAGTCAGCATTGAAACTGCTGCTGTAAATATCGGACAACATAACAGCCTTGAACATCTTGCACCCAATGATACGGTGGAAATCTATCTCAAGGAAATGTCCCGGGTACCCTTATTATCTGTCCAAGAAGAAGTAGCTTTAGCGAAAAGAATTGAAGCTGGGTGTGTAGCACAAACAGAACTCCACAAGCTCCCACACAGGAGCCACTTAAAAAAACGACGCGAACTAGAAGTGATCATCCATGATGGCCTGCTTGCTCGTGATCACATTATCAAAGCAAACACACGGCTCGTAGTCAGCATCGCAAAAAAGTATATCGGACGTGGTGTCCCATTCCTCGATTTGATTCAAGAAGGTAATCTCGGCTTAATGAAAGCTGTTGAGAAATTTGAGTACCAGCGCGGTTTCCGTTTCTCGACCTACGCAACATGGTGGATCCGTCAAACGATCACCCGGGCAATTGCAGACCAGGGAAGGACCATACGCCTCCCGGTCCACATGAACGACCGTATCCGCCACTTATATCGAATCTCCCATGAGATGGAACAGAAATTGGGGCGACCGCCCAATCCACAAGAGTTAGCAGAAAAAATGGAGGCTGCGCCTAAAAAAGTCCAATGGCTCTTACAAGTATCTTGGATACCACTTTCACTAGAGAGTCCGGTTGGGGATGAAGAAGACTCGGAATTGGGAATGTTCGTCGAGGATAAAGGGACACCGACCCCTTCGCAATCGGTTTATGAGAGCATGCTCAGAGAGCGTGTAAACGAAGTACTCTCAACGCTCACACCCCGCGAAGCGCGGATATTGAGAATGCGCTTTGGCCTCGATGACAATCGCCCCTATACGCTAGAAGAAGTAGGTGCGAAATTTGGCTTGACTCGCGAAAGGATCCGCCAAATTGAAGGCAAAGCTCTACGTAGATTACGACATCCATGCCGTATGCGACAACTCCAGGAATACATATAATCCTCGAAGACTGTACTGCATGAGGTTATTTTCCTTGACAAATCGGAAGCGCAAGTATACACTCAGCAGCAGATTGAACAAAGGAAAACCATATGTCCGTATCACGTTACAGTACTACTAGCCTTGGCGCTATGATGATGTGCATGGCAGTATGTGCGCGCTACCGGACAGCCGTGGGTGGAGGAATCTAACCAACCCGCGCAAAACGCTTACTAGGGCTGTCCGTACCAGGACAGCCTTTTTGTTTGGGTAAGGTTTGAAAGAAGGAAAGGAGGAATACTATGCCAAAGAATATCTTGGTTGCAGTTGCCTGGCCGTATGCGAACTCTGACATCCATGTTGGCAACATCACTGGATCTTACCTGCCGGCGGATATCTTCGCACGTTACCAGCGGCTTGCTGGCAACCGGGTCATCATGGTCTCGGGTTCGGACGCCCACGGCACACCAGTAACTGTCCGCGCTGAAGCGGTCGGAACAACTCCCATTGAAGTTTATCAAGGGTTCCACCAAGGTTTCCTGGAGCTGTTCCAAAAACTTGGGCTTACCTACGATCTGTTTACAAGCACGCATACTGAGAACCATTTCAAGGTAGCCCAGACGATATTCCTGGCACTACAACAGAACGGGTATCTCTATGCTCAGCGGCAGAAGCAGTGGTATGCGCCCACACAGGAG
Source organism: Anaerolineales bacterium (assembly GCA_041551115.1). GTDB lineage: Bacteria > Chloroflexota > Anaerolineae > Anaerolineales > UBA4823 > DAOVXM01. The sequence continues at coordinate 611 of JBFENN010000158.1, read as the reverse complement.
CGATTTCTTCCAGACCGGTATGTCGAAGGCACCTGCTATATATGTGGGTATGATAATGCCAGGGGAGACCAATGCGACAGCTGTGGCAGTTTGCTGGACGCGACTCAATTGGTCGATCCACGTTCAAAGATCGATGGATCAACCCCTGAACTGCGCGAAACAGAACATTTCTACCTGGACTTGGGCAAATTACAGCCCGTAATCGTCGATTTTTTGCGCGCGCGGGAGGGTTTCTGGCGTGCAAATGTGCTGCGCCAATCGCTTGGACAAATACTTGCTAAAGGGCTCCACGGACGTGCAATCACTCGTGATCTAGACTGGGGAATACCGGTGCCCGTAGATGGCTGGGATGGAAAATGTCTGTATGTTTGGTTTGAAGCAGTCATTGGTTACTTGTCTGCGTCTATCGAATGGGCATATATCACAGGCAACCCAGATGCTTGGCAGGACTGGTGGTATGAGCCTGAAGCACTTGGGTACTACTTTATCGGAAAAGACAATATCCCTTTCCATGCAGTAATCTGGCCTGGGCAGCTGACCGGTGCTGATGATTGGTTTGGGAGAATTTATTCCGAACAGAAAGGCCGGACATTCAACCTTCCTTATGACAT
>JBFENN010000157.1:0-7569 GCA_041551115.1 Anaerolineales bacterium | reverse complement strand
CCCGTGGGGCCGTCGGCTTGTCCGTTACTACTTCTACGAGTTCCTGCACTCCCTTCGTAAACGCGGTGTGATCTAACCAATGTGGGCGTTATTGGTGACAGGCCAACTTCTAGCGATTCCCATCAAGCACTTCTACTGCCATGGAGTTTTCCGAAGGAAAACTCTTAAGCAACGCATTAGCGTTGCAAACTCCCGAGCAATGCGTAAGCATTGCACCCATCTATGGAAATGGCTTCATGCTGTCCATAAGCAGTTTATAATCTGTCATGGCCAGGGATCGTCCTCAATAGATCCCTCAATCGCTCACGCTCGTCGACCAGGTGCAGCAGTGAAACCAACCTCATTCCTCCTCCTCATCATGTTGTCCGCTCTCAGTCTGCTGTTCGCCTGTCGCCCACCGGAATCCGCGCCGGTTGTTTCTCCCGTCGTACCGCCCGCTTTTTCAGCCGCAGACTTCCCCATGTTAGACAGCTCGACGTCAGCAGAACCTCTCCTGGCATCAGTTGTCTGTCATTTCTTTGAAGTCGACTGCGAATGGGTGCAGTGGATCGGTGGCGACCGGCGCTTCATGCCCAGCCTGGAAGGGTACCCTGGCGAGTTCCCCGGGTTTATGACCAGCGGGACCCACCAGTCCTACCTCAACCTGGCCGATGGCACAGCCGACCTCATCTTCACTGCCCGTGCGCCCTCTCAAGAAGAATTGATGTATGCCTCCGGTCAGAGCGTTGTCTACACTGTCACCCCAGTCGCCTTGGATGCCTTTGTATTCATCGTCAATCAGGCCAATCCCGTCAACGACCTGACAACGGACCAGGTCCGGGCAGTCTACACTGGCGACATCCTGAATTGGGAGCAGCTCGGCTGGCAGGATCGTGAGATCCATCCCTACCAGCGCAACGATACCTCGGGCAGTCAGGAATTGATGCACAACCTGGTCATGAAAGGGCTGTCGATGATCGCCGCACCCGATCTGACCTTGCCGACCATGATGGCGCCGTTTAACTCCATCAGCACGGATGAAGCCGGTCTTGGATATTCCGTTTACTTTTACGAAGCGTACATGGCCCCGGAGCAGGAACGGGTCAAGCCGGTTGCAATCGATGGCGTGTATCCCGATCGAACCAGCATCCAGGCGCGCACATACCCGTACACCACTGCAGTCTATCTGGTCACCCGCGGCGACCTTCCGCCAGATGCACCTGCCTACCAGCTGCGCGCGTGGCTGCTTACTCCTGAGGGGCAGGCGCTGGTTGCCTCGAGCGGCAACGTGCCGTACGCCGCCCCTTGAAAGTACCGCGGTTAAAAGGATTGCCAGCCGGAGATGTGGCCTCAGCTCCCGATGCTATAATACATCACGTGATTAGGTTCCTGCCTCTCCGGTTCATTTGGTATGCAGCCCATGTCCATTGAAGTCAAAGATCTGCAAAAAGTCAGCCAGGGGAACATCGGGATCGATATCCCAGTCCTGCAGGTAAGCCGCGGTGAGATCGCCGTTCTGCATGGTCCTGCCGGCAGCGGCAAGCAGCAGATCTTCAACGTCCTGATTGGCAACAGCCAGCCCACCATGGGCTCAGTGCTCGTCGCCGGCTATGACCCTTATGCCGACAAGGGCAGGATCGAAGAAAAGGTCGGCGTGCTTTTTGAAGATGACGCAGTTTACAGCACCTTATCACCATTGGCAAACTTGGAGTTTTCCTGCCGGCTTTACGGCATATCCAAGACCCGCGCTTCTCATATCCTCTCAGTCATCGGGCTGGCCGATCAGGCCAACACCAAAATCAACGCGCTCGGGAGTGGTTTGGTCAGGCGTCTCGCGATGGGACGCACCATTCTGTTTGATCCCGAGGTACTGCTGCTGTTTGAACCTTTCAGCCGGTGTGACAATACAACGATTTCGGTCATGAGTAAGATGATCACCCAGCAAGCCGATCGCGGAGCAGCACTGCTCATCTTCACCACCGATCCTTCCCAGCTTTTACCTATAGCAGACGCGCTCTACACCTTGGACCAGGGTCGCATCGTCGCAACTCAGCATCCCAAGGAGGAGCAGCCAGCCAGTTTTGCCTTGAAGGTCCCCGCCCGGGTAGCTGACAAGGTGGTTTTGTACAATCCAGCCGATATCCTCTACGCAGATGCGAGTGAAGGCCGGGCGTTCCTCGTAACGAACGACGGTCGCTTAGCGACTCAGTTCACCTTGACAGAATTGGCAGATCGCTTGGCCCCCAGCGGCTTCTTTCGCGCCCATCGCAGTTACCTCGTGAACCTGCAGCATGTCCGGGAGGTCATCCCCTACACGCGCAACAGTTTCAGCTTACGGTTGGACGACGAGGCTCGCACGGAGATCCCGTTAAGTAAGTCTGCGGCGGGCGAACTCCGGGAGATTTTGGGATATTAAGCACCAGGACTCTTGCTCCATTAGACCCTGAAATTGCACCATTCACCTCTCCTAGGCGCCGTCCGGCGTCTTTTTGTTGCAATGCAATCTTCGATTATATATACTGTGAACAGGTTGCCCAGTCACAATGGGCACGAAGAAATGGGGAACGAAGGCAGCGATGGTTGCTTGGATAGAGTGAAGTTTGGAGGCAGTGGATGAACGCGATTGAAGTATCAAACCTAACACATGAGTACAATGGACTGCGCGCGCTTGATGGAGTTAACTTCACAGTTGCCGAAGGTGAGATCTTCGGCTTCCTGGGACCAAATGGCGCTGGTAAAACGACCACCATTAAAATCCTCACCGGCCAGATGGAACCGACATCTGGTCAGGCTCAAGTACTGGGATTAGATGTCGTAAAAGAGCACGCGCGTATCCAGGAACAAATCGGGGTAGTATTTGAGTATCCGAATATTTATGAACGCCTATCTGCTCGGGAAAACCTGCAGTTCAGCGCCCGGCTTTATGGGGTCAACGCCAAAAGAGTCGCGGTAGTTTTGAAGCAGGTTGGTCTGGCTGATCGTGCTAAGGAAAAGACTCAGCGTTTTTCAAGTGGGATGAAGCAGCGCTTGTTGATTGCCCGTGCCTTGCTGCCAAATCCGAGGCTGTTGTTCCTCGATGAACCGACACGCGGCTTGGATCCCAATGTGGCCCGCGAGCTGCGCACTTTCATCGCGCAACAGGCTGATCTTGGCGTCACAGTATTCCTGACCACTCATTACATGGAGGAAGCCGACCGCCTCTGCCATCGTGTAGCAATCCTTGATCATGGCAAGGTCATAGCTCTAGACACACCTGAACGGTTGAAGACAGAGTTCGGAACTGGTAGGGATACATCTTTAGAGGATGTGTTTGTGAGCCTGACCGGGCATTCACTCCAATTCGAGGGCGTATAGGTAGGTGCTGACATGAAAACAGGTAGACAGCAAGTTGGCAAGCTGGCAGGTTTGCGCAAGCATGTGCGCATCATCGCTGCAATCTCCGCCAAAGACATAGTAGAAGCCTTAAAGAATAAGAACACGATCGCCGTTATCCTGACTGCGGTAGCTATGGTTTTCGTTTACCGTGGTTTACCCATACTGACGAGTGGCGAGGATCTCCCGCGTGTGCTGGTATATGATGCCGGGGAATCTGTTATCGTACCATTGCTTGAGAACAGCACTGTTGTGGAATTAAGGAGTTATGACTCTGCAGAGAAGATGCAAGAGGTGCTGCGCGACCGCGATACGCCCATGCTGGGATTAGTCATCCCAGCAGACTTTGATCATCAGCTTGAGACAGGGATTGACGTAAGCCTGGAAGGGTATGTTCTCAGTTGGTTGAGCGTCGATCAAGTACAGGAGCTCACCCAAACATTTGAGGCTGAGATCTCATATCTGCTCGGGAAACCAACCACAATTCAAACAGCTGGAAATATCGTCCACCTAGAACCTGATTCAACCGGTATCGGGACATCAGCTGCGATCGCCCTTGTATTTGTCGTCACGATGATTGGATTAACACTGATCCCGCATTTGATGTTGGAAGAGAAACAAGCCCATACGCTTGAAGTCATGCTGGTCTCACCAGCCAACGCTGCTGACTTGGTACTCGGGAAAGCAGTTGTGGGGTTGTTCTACGCTCTGTTGGGTGCCTTGATCGCTTTAGCAGTTTACAGCTTCTTGGTTGTCCACTGGTGGCTGGCGCTCCTGGTTGCAGTACTTGGGGCGTTGTTCACAGTCTCATTAGGCATACTATTAGGGACGATCGTAGATTCGCGCGGTCAGCTGTCAATGTGGGCATGGTTGCTGATCATACCGCTTTTTCTGCCAGTTTTCCTTTCATTGATGGAAGGATTGGTACCAGATAATGTGATCGCGATCTTTCGTTGGATCCCCACGACCGTCATGCTGAACTTAACCATGGTGTCATTTGCGGTCGAGATCCCGCTGGGGAGCACACTGTTTAAATTGGGTTGGATTTGCCTCTGGGTTTTGCTGGCGCTGGCATTGGATGCTTGGTTGGTAAGACGCAAGAGCCAGCAAGCCGCCGGAGCTCAAACCACCTCCCAAAAAGCGGTCCAGCAGATAGCCCCGCTTACGACGACTGGTTTGCGAATTCTCACTCCCCTGTTTCCAGGGATGGCAAAAACGCGGCAGAAGCCGGTGGTTGATGATCGAACCGATAGCGAGCTTGACAGCACCAGCAATGCACTCCCGGAGGATGTGCCGCAGAGTATGCGTGGTCTCAGGATCACCTGGGCGATCGCCTTAAAGGATATCCGTGCCACCCTGACCAACAAATTGGCGCTGTCGATTATTCTTGGCAGCGCAATGATCATGTTGAGTAATGCCGTCCTCCCGTTGCTGCTGCAGGCCCGTGATACGCCCGTGGCCATCGTATACGATCAGGGTCGTTCCACGATTATTCGTAGTCTTGCTGCTAGTGATGATGTACGTATCGGAGTGGTGGATTCTCTCGCCGAGATGCAGGAGATTGTCAGCGAGTCTGCTGAAGTGATGATTGGCATCGTCATCCCCGCCGGATTCGACGATCTGGCTGGGAGTTCCGAACCGATCCAATTGGCTGGATATGCTGTCCATTGGGGTGATTCCGGGGATATTGCGGAGCGAATCTCGTTCTTTGAGGCGCAGTTGGGATTAGCGACCTGGGGTTCGGTAGGGATTGACCTTGCGCCAGATCGAATTTACCCGCGCGAAGCAGTGACCGGACAGCTCTTAATGACATCAATGATGTACGTGTTCGTGATCATAACGCTTGGGATCATGTTAGTGCCGCTCCTCATGGTTGAAGAAAGACAAAACCATACTTTGGAGATGCTGCTGGTTTCGCCAGCCAATATTTCACAAGTTATTTCTGGAAAGATGGTGGCAGGTGCTTTTTATGGGGTATTGGCGGTCGCGGTGGTATTTTTGCTGACTCGGTACCTTGTGGTCCATTGGGAGGTCGCATTGCTGGCTGCCTTGCTGAGCGTATTGTTCACCATTTCAGTAGGTATGCTGGTGGGTGTGTTATCTGACAGCCCTACAACCGCTGGTATGTGGGGAACGTTCTTCATGGTGATCCTGATGAGCACAACGATCATCAGTAGTCTTGGCAATATTGCTTGGCCTCCGTTGGTTGAAACAGTTCTGCGGTATTTCCCCAGCACCATAATGTTCAAGCTGTTTGGTATGGCTTTCCTCGGTGAGATCGCTTTGGCTGACCTGCTGGTAAATGCTGCCGTTTTGATCAGCACAACAGCGCTATTCTTCGGCTTTGCGCTCTGGTTAGCTCGGAGAAGGTTTCGGTAAGTGATGAGTAAAAGTGTAATCCTTCTGATAGTTTCTTTTTTGGCTGGCTGCGGCATATCCCAATCAGCGCCACCTCCCACGCCAAGCGAAGTGCGCCCAAGTAATCCGTCTGTGATCTTGGAGGCAACACTTACTGCTGGCGAATTCTACCCGACGGCCTGTCCATTTACGCTTCCGGAAGATGTAGTCCAAGGTGAGGACGTGGACTGCGGTTACCTCGCGGTTTATGAGAGGCAAGTAGATAATCAGCCGGCAAACAGCAGGATCATCCGAATTGCTGTTGCCATATTCCACCCGCCGCAGGGCGCCTCCAATATGGACCCAGTGATCTATTTGTCTGGTGGTCCTGGTGCGAGCGCACTTAAAACGATTGCCCACCAATATTATTTCATGTCCAGGCCTGTCTTCGAAAGTGGACGTGACCTGATCATTTTTGACCAGCGCGGAATAGGGGTATCGCGGCCTGCTCTGAACTGCTGGGAGTTCAACGAGCTGTTGTTGGAATTGATGGATCGCGAATTGGATGAGCAGGAAATCGATGACCAACAAGCGGTCGCGCTGGCGCTGGAGCGCCTTCAGGCGTGCCGTGATCGTTTGGCTGAGGTGGCGGATCTTTCTGCCTATGATAGTGTAAGCAGCGCAGGGGATGTTGAAAATATTCGGACCGCGCTGGGCTATGATCAAATCAATCTTTGGGGTGGATCATATGGCACGCGGCTGGCACTGGAGGTGATGAGGCGCTATCCAGAGGGTGTCCGCAGCGTGGTATTGGATGCTGTGTATCCCCCAGATGTGGATCTATATCACTCGGCACCGGCAAATTTCCAACGGGCACTGGATAAGCTCTATGCAAGTTGTGCTGCCAACCCCGTATGCAGCGAAGCATATCCAGACCTCGAACAAGTCCTGTTGTCAACCGTCGCTGAGCTTAACCAGCAGCCGGTAACGCGTGAAATCGAGGTGTATGGATTAGATAAAACCATCCAGGCTCGCGTGAATGGCAACATTTTGCTAGCTCAGGTGTTCCAGCTGTTGTATGACAGCCGGATGCGGTATCTCATCCCACGCATTATCTACGACGCAAGCAATGGGGACTTCGACTACTTAGACAAAGTCCAGTCCAGCATCATTTCACTCATGGAGATTTCGAGCCGCGGTATGATGCTGTCGGTGCAGTGCCGCGAGGAGCTGGCTTTCAGCAGCATAGAAGAGTACCAGGATGTACTTTCGGCTCATCCGCAACTGAGCGGTATGTTCCGCGATTCGATAATCGGTGGGCTGGCTTATAAGGCCTGCGAGATATGGGATGTTGGCCAGGCAGGGGAAAGTGCAAATGAACCGGTAGTGAGCGACCTGCCGGTATTAATCTTGACCGGCGAGTATGACCCGATCACGCCGCCGGAATGGGGCTTTCGGGCAGCTGAAACACTGGAGAATGCTTTTGTTTACGAGTTTCCCGGAATCGGTCACGGGGCGAGCTTACCGCACGCTTGTCCCGAGAGTATGTTGGTTGCATTCCTAAACGATCCGTTTTCCCAGCCAGAAAGCAGCTGTATACAATCAATGGGCCGCGAGTGAGCAGTTTGGAAATACTTGGAAAAAGAGCTTTGTGGATTTGTCCCGCTATGAATTCTGCTGTTTAGCTGTTAGATTATGAAGTTGAGAGGCATTTCGTTCTAGAGCAATCCCTAGATATTCAACAGGCTTGTATACATTTCCTTCTCGGAAAGGGATGGATTCAGGGTCCCCAAACCTCGTTCATGCCTGGTCTTCGAATAAGTAACCGATGCCGTGCTCGGAAATAATGTATCGTGGTTGTTTCGGATCGGGTTCGATCTT
>JBFENN010000156.1:0-7619 GCA_041551115.1 Anaerolineales bacterium | reverse complement strand
TTAATGTCCCTTCAATCCCTTCTAAGCCAGGGATAATTAGCTGTTGTTCGGCATATAATTGTCCTGCATCCGTGATCCCGTTCACCATCATTAGGTCATCGATATCTATCCCGAATCGCTGAGATATAGCCCACAGAGAATCTCCTGCCTGGACAATATATACTGGGCTTGGTGAGGGTTGATCTTGACCGAAAGCAACGTTAACTGGAAAGATGGCAAGAAAGGCAAATATGATTATTCCAATGAAGCAATCAAGCAACTTCTTATGTTTCATTATCACTACTTATGCCTCTGATTGTGACCCGCTCACCCACTTGGAAATCAGCGATCCTTTGGGCGGATATCTCGAGAACATACTGGGCGGGTCGAGCTGGTATATAAAAAGGACGCCAGCGACGGGCAAGCTGAACATCTGCAACTTGATGCTCGCTGTCAATCCAAATTACTGATAAGTCATGAAAAACTCCCAACATATGAATCGCAGTATCTAAACGCGATTCCCTTTTGTGCCTCAACAACAGTCCGGTCTCAAAGGGTAAAGCCTTTTGAAATGTTAATCCTCGTAAGCGACAGAGGAAAGAAGCACAATCAATTGCCAATAATTGTGTTCGGAGAGGACGATCGATATTCTGAATACGCCAATTAGTCGCACTTCTGTACATATGCTTATCTCAAAAATAAAAGGCTATCCCGGGGTAGCCTTTATGCCATAGTATATTTAATTTTACCGCATTTCATCAAAGAGTCTGGTAAAAAATGATTACCCAATAATCTTTATCGTTCTTTGCTGGAGGAAGATTCCAGAAAACTGCCTTGCTTGTTAACTCTGTACCTTGACTCCAAGGACGCGCTGCACACTGGCAACCAAATCACTAGGGCTGAATGGTTTGGAGATATAGTCATCTACCCGAGCAATTCTCAATCCCAATACTTTATCAATACTTTGGGCTTTTGCAGTGATTACGATTACTGGGATATGACGAGTATTTTCTCCTGATTTGATATGCTGGTATACATCCCAACCATCCATATCTGGCATCATTAAATCTAATAACACAAGATCTGGAGTGTACTCTTGGATCTTTGATAGTCCTTCTTTTCCACCATGAGCCCCGATGACGGTATAGCCCCTCCGGCTGAGGATCAATCGAACTAAATCGATCATTTCCGGCTCATCTTCGACATAGAGTACAATTTTTTGATCATCATCCATAATTGCCTCCGGTGCACCAACCGGTATTACTGACGGGTCATCTAAATGTGTCAGATTATTTAGTAGCTAACCTTAGCTCATCGAGCAATGATACCCAGATTCCTGTTTTGGGAACTTCCCATGCTAGCCTGCGCCCTTGTCACTGAATTACCGCTCGACTATAATCTGCCATGAGCTTGGACAAGAGGTAGAGATCTGAGTCCAAATCTTACAGATCGAGATTCCTTCCTAAACAGTCCAGTCATATCCCTTTTGCAGTACCCATGAGAGGCTAGCCAATGATTGATGTTAACAATTTGCGTAAAGGTGTTACATTCGAGCTGGATGATTCACTTTATAAAGTTCTGGATTACGAACATCACAAACCCGGACGTGGAAAAGCTACGATCCGGATCAAGGCCCGCAATTTGCGGACAGGAACGATACTCGAGAAATCATTTATATCCGGGGACCGCGTCGATGATGTGCGTCTTGATTACCAACATGTGCAATTTCTATACCATGATGGAGAGTTGTATCACTTCATGAATACGGAGACGTATGAGCAACCAGCGTTAACTGCAGAAGCAGTTGGAGATAATGCCCTTTACCTAAAAGAGAATCTGGATGTTAAATTGACTTTTTATCATGGTGAAGCACTCGATATAGAACTTCCTCTAACGGTAGAGTTAGCGATCGTTGATGCTGGAGTATCCGTGCGCGGGGATACAGCTACTGGCGTAACGAAGAAAGTCATTACTGAGACTGGATTGGAGGTTCAAGTCCCGAATTTTATTGAATCTGGCAATAGTATAAAAGTGGATACACGTACTGGAACTTACATTACTAGGGCTTAAAGTCTACCAAACGACATATCAGATGCGAACACCAGCTGGGAAGGAATGTAGTTTTTTTTATGGAGATTATTATCGCGGCCGTAACAATGAAGAATGCCGATTGCTGAAGAACGCCTCACCATCTTTAGAATGGAAACCTAATTTGTGTTCAGATTGCCCTGTACCTGATATCCAAATGGCTAATGCTTGCGAATTCATGCAGCTAAATCCAAAACTTGTACGTTCGTTTCCATTCACTAAACAGCAAGTTCAAGTGAAAACCATTTGTGTGAATACCAATCGTCGGGGTTTCGATTCTCATATTGGCTGTGGGGAATGTCATATTCTACCTCCCATTTTCACTGAAAAGACTGAGTAAACTGAATTCTAGGACCCATTTGTGCCTACTACACTGCTGATTGACCTGGATGATACCCTCCTGCTCAACCCGATGGAGACGTTCATTCCAGCTTATTTAGATAAGCTTTCAAGGCACCTCAGCAATTTTGTAGAACCGAGCAAAACTGTTAAACAGCTGTTACGGGCGACAACACAAATGTCTCAAAACAAGCGTTCAGATTGCACGTTGAAAGAGGTTTTTGATTCTCTTTTCTACCCTTCTTTGCAAATCAGCCAGGATGATGTCAAGGGAGCATTGAATGAATTTTATCGAGAGATATTTCCTGACCTAAAGAGACTTACCCGTCCACGTCCGGGTGCCGATGAATTCCTAGCAGAAGCAATCGCACGGGGTTATTCTCTTGCAATTGCTACAAACCCGTTATTTCCTGAAACAGCAATTCACCAGCGTATCAATTGGGCAGAATTAACCTATGATGAGTTTCCTTTCGCTATCGTCCCGTCCTATGAAACCTTCCACTACGCGAAACCAGACCCAGCGTATTTTGCAGAATTGATGGCAAAAATTGGTTGGCCGGATGGTTCTATTGTTATGGTTGGTAATGATGTCACACTTGATATTTCTCCGGCAATTAAGTTGGGAGTAAATGCTTTCTGGGCTCCAGTAGATGAGGTGGAGCTAGGTATAGACATCACAGGATGGGTCGGAAAAGATGATATCTCTAAATTTTTTGATTGGTTTGACTGTAATGGAGTCGAATCTAGTCAACCAGACTACAACAACCCGGAAGCACTTCTCGCTATTTTACGCAGCACCCCAGCAGCATTGGATAGCTTCTACAGGGATTCGGGTGAAGAGTCATTAACCAGGAAGCCAAGACCAGATGAATGGAGCCAAACAGAGATTCTATGCCACCTTCGGGATGTTGAAGCAGAAGTAAATCTCGAGCGCATAGATAGAGTTCTCAATGAATATAACCCATTCATCATAGGACAAGATACCGATCCATGGGCACAGCAGAGAAATTACATCTGTCAAAGTGGATTGGATGCGCTCGAGAGCTTCACGAATTTGCGAAACAAATTAGTAGAGCAATTAGATCAAATTCCCCCTATGGATTGGGATCGGCCAGCCCGGCACACCATATTAGGGCCGACAAATCTCAAAGAGTTAATCCGGATAATCACGTCTCACGACCGTCTTCACATCAAGCAGTCGCTGGAAGCTCGAAGAATGATAGCGTAAGTCTATTTATTCCATCATATGCCCACTTCGATATTTGCAACCATCTTTATGCCTAAACCTCGTGGTTTCCATCGGAATCCCATTGTATGCCTTGCGTATATAAATCTGAGCCTAGACATATAAGCAGACAAATTAGACCCAACTATTGGAAATTGATACCATATGAAATTTGAAAAGTGGTATAGTTTAGGAATGATTCGTCAGCATCTTATGCAAACGACAGGTAATTGAGGAGGAGAAGATGCCGAACCGAGTAGTAATCACAGGTCTAGGCTGTATAAGCCCCGTGGGCAATGATGTCGAAACAACATGGCGTAATATCATTGCTGGTAAATCTGGGGCTGGCCCGATAACGCATTTCAATACAGATGATTTCAAAGTCCGCATCGCTGCAGAGGTTAAAGGGTTTGATGGTGGAACCCAATTTGGTGTAAAAGAAGCCCGTAGGATGGATCGGTATACTCAGTTCGCATTAGCTGCTGCAATCCAAGCGCAAGAAGATGCTGGACTTGAGATCCACCACGGGAACCGGGATCAGATTGGTGTAGTGGTCGGAACTGGAATCGGTGGTATGAACACATTGAGTGAGCAAGTTGACGTTTACAATTCCAGGGGCGCCGCAAGAGTAAGTCCCTTTTTAGTTCCAATGATGATCCCAGATACTGGGGCAGCTACGATCAGCATACAACTTGGATTGCGAGGTCCGAGTATGGCAATTGTGACAGCGTGTGCAACAGGGACAAATGCAGTCGGTGAAGCAGCCGAGATGATCGGGCGAGGTAAAGTGGAAGTGGTGTTTGCCGGGGGCTCAGAAGCTGCGATCGTTCCGATTGCGATAGCAGGCTTGGCGAATATGACTGCACTCTCGACCCGCAATGATGAACCTGAAAGGGCATCGCGACCTTTCGATAAGGATCGCGATGGATTTGTCATGGGTGAAGGGGCGGCAATATTGATCCTAGAATCTTACCGGCACGCCGTGGAGCGGAATGCGGAAATACTGGCTGAAGTGGTCGGCTATGGGAGCAACAGTGATGCATTTCACATCTCTGCCCCTGCGCCTGATGGTGAAGGAGCAGTATTGTGTATGCGCCAAGCATTAGAAAGCGCTGGGTTAGGTACAGATGACATCGACTATATCAACGCCCACGGCACGAGTACGCCATTAAATGATGCCAGCGAAACAACTGCAATAAAAAGGACATTTGGCGAACGTGCTTATAAGATCCCAATCTCTTCAACCAAATCCATGACCGGTCATTTAATGGGGTCATCGGGCGCACTGGAAGCGTTATTTTGTGTAAAGATTCTTAAGACCGGTATGATCCCACCAACGATAAATTACGAAGTACCGGACGATGTATGTGATCTGGATTATGTACCTAACGAAGCTCGCCAAGCAGATATGGAATATGTCATGTCAAATTCCTTTGGGTTTGGTGGTCACAATGCCACAATCATCTTAAAACGGATCCAGGGAAATCCAACTCAATGAGCTTTGCCCACATCACAGGTTGGGGTATGGCCGTCCCCAAAAAAGTGTTAAACAACCAGGCTATCGCGCAGATGGTTGATACGAACGATGAGTGGATCGTTTCTCGGACTGGGATTCGCGAGCGCAGGATTGCACGGGATGATGAGACAACTGCATCATTAGCCACACAAGCGGCTTTAAATGCCTTGGAAACCGCTAATCTGCTTCCAGCAAGCGTTGATCTTATTATTGTTGCTACTTCATCTCCAGAACACACTTTCCCGTCAACCGCTAGTTTGGTTCAAGATCGTATAGGCGCTTACCGCGCCGGGGCATATGATTTGTCCGCGGCATGCAGTGGATTTATTTTTGGATTGAACACGGCTAACCAAGCAATTCGGTCCGGCGATTTGCAGAATGTTCTTGTCATCGGAGCGGAAACCCTGACCAGATTTGTGAATTGGAAAGATCGCAATACCTGCATTCTGTTTGGCGATGGTGCCGGGGCGTTCGTCTTACAGAGTAGTGAAATTCCTGGAGGTATCTTATCTGGGGTAACGCGCTCAGATGGTTCCGGCAGTGATTTGCTGATCCTACCTGCTGGTGGCAGTTTCATGCCTGCTAGCTTCGATACAGTTCACAATGAACTGCACTATGTACAGATGAATGGACGCGAAGTTTTTAGATTTGCTACAAAAGTCATGGCTAATGCAACCCAAGAGGCGTTGCGTGCCGCGCAGGTCTCAATTGATGATGTGAAATTAATCATTCCTCATCAGGCGAATCAACGTATTATTGAATCCGCCGCCCGAAAGCTACATGTTTCCATGGACAGAGTGATGGTTAATGTTGACACCTATGGAAATACATCCACAGCCTCTATCCCAATCGCGACGTGCGAAGCCATCAACTCAGGACGCGTTGCCCCAGGAGATAAGGTTGTCTTTGTTGGGTTTGGTGCGGGGTTAACGTGGGGGGCAACAGTCGCTCAGTGGAGCGGGCCAATGGTACCTAAACCACTCATCCTGCCAACTCATTACCGATTCTTGGCCCGCTTGCGTTCTCTTTTGCTGCGTCTTACCCGCCGTATCGAAGGTGTGATTTGGGGGCGTATCGAGTAACCAGTTTTTGACTTAGCAGATTGTTTACTTTAAAACTATTGGAGAGTCGCTCCCACGAGAGATATTCGTGGCACTATCGTAATAAATATTTATGATATAAAGCTCCAAAATAGTATAAATGTTAGAAACCCGTAAGAATCTCATCTTTCGATGATATCTTACTACCAGCCAGCTCATTAGATTGGTATAATCCTGTTGCTATATGCGATTAATCTTTAATAATATTTGGAGGTGTCAGTGAATCCTTCACGAAGCAGATCATCTATTATCTATCTGCTGCTGTTTGTTGCTATTATTGTAATGGTGGTATATAACTTCCAGCAGCAGTCTACAACTACAGAAACCTTGGCGATCAACCAGGTCGCGGCCGACATCCAAAAGGGAGTGGTTGAGCGCATTGTTGAGGACGAAAATAGATTACGGATAATTTACGATAATGGAACAGAAAGCAGTTCCCAAAAGGAAATTGGAGCTACGTTAGTAGATCAGTTGCTAGCGTTAGGTGTAACGTCTGATCAACTAAACTCAGAAAACATCACAATTGAAGTAAAACCACCGAGCGCGTGGTTAGGTATCGCAACAGCTCTGGGTTATATTCTGCCCTTCATCATCTTGGCAGGTGTATTTTGGTTCGTATTCCGGCAAGCGCAAGGTAGCAATAATGCTGCAATGTCTTTCGGTAAATCACGGGCCCGTATGTTCACAGGTGACCAGCCGACAGTTACATTTGAAGATGTGGCAGGTGTAGAGGAAGCGAAAGAAGAGCTTCAAGAAGTGGTTGAATTCCTAGGGGAACCGGAAAAATTCATCTCATTAGGCGCGCGGATTCCTAAAGGGGTGCTGCTTGTCGGTCCTCCAGGGACTGGGAAGACCTTGCTTGCAAAAGCCGTCAGTGGTGAGGCTGGAGTGCCATTCTTCTCAATCTCGGGCTCAGAGTTTGTGGAGATGTTTGTTGGTGTCGGCGCCAGTCGTGTTCGCGACTTATTTGATCAAGCAAAACGGCACTCCCCATGCATCGTTTTTGTTGATGAGATTGATGCTGTCGGTCGTCAGCGTGGTGCTGGTCTTGGGGGAAGTCATGATGAGCGAGAGCAAACGCTTAACCAAATGTTGGTAGAGATGGATGGTTTTGATACCGATACTAATGTAATCATTGTCGCTGCCACTAACCGACCTGATATCTTGGATCCTGCCCTACTGCGTCCAGGTCGGTTTGACCGGCGCGTGATCCTTGATCGACCAGATATGCGCGGTCGCGAAGCAATCCTCAAAGTGCATGTTAAGGGTAAGCCTCTCGCACCCGATTTGGACCTTGGTGTAATCGCCCGTTCCACACCCGGCTTTGTTGGAGCAGACATCGAAAATTTAGTAAACGAAGCAGCGATTCTTG
>JBFENN010000155.1:0-7644 GCA_041551115.1 Anaerolineales bacterium | reverse complement strand
GATTTACCGTATACACATGAACCCTTTTATTGTGTTTATGAGCGGCACGAAGTAAATCTCGGGTTGTGTCTTTATACTCGAAATGAATAGCCTCATGTGGGAGCTTATTCAACCATTGCGATCTCGGGATAGCTCCATATTTCCCGGGTAGACAAAGCAGTCCGATAGGTATTTCTGGTAATATCTTCTTGATTCTTAGAAGGGCTATCGGATTGAATGATGAAAATAGAATGAAGTCTTCATAATCATAATGACGAACAAGCTCCCCCACGATTTCCGGTAGCTTATCAAAAATGGAAGAGTAATTAGTCAGTTCGATATTAATTGGAATTCTCTTGGCAACCTGTGATAACACTTCTCTTAATGTCGGTACTTTTTCGCCGATAAACTGAGCATCGTAATGAATACCAGCATCCAACTCTTCAATTTCGGCTAACCTTATGTTTGACACATTCCCTGAACCATCGGTTGTTCGGTCAACGGTTTGGTCATGAATTACAACAACATGCCCATCAGCAGTTAACTTAACATCAAGCTCAATAGCATCGGCTTGCTGTTTGATGGCAAGTTCAAATGCAGCAAGAGTATTTTCCGGTGAATAATAGCTAGCTCCACGATGTGCGAATAAAGCCGGGCGTGCTAAATGATCAATCATGCCCATGTTGATAGATACCTATATCAATTAATTTAGTAGAAATTTCCTGAGATTTGGATTATAAATCCACAAAATATGATTGGGCTGCTCTATCTATCAGATCTTCAGACATCGCAGGTTCAATAGACAGATAGCGCGATATATCAATAATTTGATCACAAAGATCACGTGGATGGTTAGCACGTAATTTACGGTTGCGTTTTATATACCATTCCTGCAGCAGATAAGCAAGACAGGCATCGTTGTAGGTAATCCCTTTCTGGGAAGTTACTCGCTTAAATATTTCTCGGAAATCTTCATATGATGGATCTGAGATTTTGATCTTGTGACGTAGACGACGTAAGAATGCTTCATCTACGAGGTCTCGTGGAGGAAGATTAGTAGAGAATACTACTGTAACATCAAATGGTACTTCCATTTTTTTACCAGTATGTAGGGTTAGGTAATCAATCCGGTTCTCTAACGGAACGATCCAGCGGTTGAGCAAATCTCTAGGGCGTATCTGCTGTCTTCCAAAATCGTCAATGAGTAAAATTCCGCCATTTGCTTTGACTTGAAAGGGTGCCTCGTAGTATAGATTAGTATCATCAAAAACAAGATCAAGACTTTCCATGTTGAGCTCGCCACCGACAACAATGAATGGTCTACGGATCCTAACCCATCGTGGGTCGCGATGAATACTAGACCTAAGCGATCCGGTCCCTAGATGAGTGGTTTCGTCATTTGGTACGAGCTTGTGGTTCACAGCATCGTAGAGTTTAACAACTTGACCGTCAATGAATATCGCGTAAGGAATGTACATTGTCTCGCTAAGGGTCATGTTACCAAGAGCGTGGGCAATACTCGTTTTTCCATTCCCAGGAGGACCATATAGAAAAAGTGATGTGCCAGAATTTACTGCTGGTCCAATTCGTTCGAATATCGCATCCGATAGTACTAAATGAGCAAGATTCTCACGGAGGGAGAAATCGCTTACTAATTTTCTGCCAAAACTTTGTCTCAGTATAGCTTCTGTATAACCGCTGAATGGTACTGGGGCGGGTCCAGCATACTGGCTACGTTGCAATGCTTCATGGGCACGATGATTGCCCGCTCCAGTGATTGCATATTGGTATGATCCTTCACCCACACCACGATTTTGGGCAGAACGGATTTCAACCAATTTTTCACGTTTCAGAGCCTCCATAATCTGATCAACCACTCCTTGGAAGGGGAGTGCAATCTCCTCTGCTACTTTAAATCCACTCATATACCCCTGAAAGTACAAGATCTTAAGCGCTAAATCTTGGAGCCAGAGTGGAGGTAGCCCAGTAGCCTCAATACTTTTTACTGGTCGAGGAATGAATGTGTTTCGGCTCTGTTTTTTTTGGATAGGCGTATCGGATACAATGCGGCGGGTTGTCATGGACACTCCGTGATCGTGAATAGTCGCTTGCTTACAAAATTATAGCATGTACTCTACCCGACAGTTATGTTATCTCAAAAATCTCTTCTAGTTGCGCTTCTTGATAAAGGTATAATCCTGGAATGGATATTTCAGTTCTCATACCTGTTTACAACGAAAAGAATACTATTGAAGAGATAATAAAACGGGTCCAGAACACAAAAATCCCGTCCGAGATCTTGATCGTAGATGATGGTTCATCGGATGGGACAAGAGAGATTCTAAAGGGAATCGATAATCAAGGAACCATTCGCGTAATATTTCATGAACGCAATCAAGGTAAAGGAGCTGCGTTACGGACAGGGTTCGCGGAAGTCCAGGGGGAGGTAATTATCATCCAAGATGCAGATCTTGAATATGATCCCCGTGAGTATGCCAATCTGCTAAGACCAATTGAAGAAGGACTTGCGGATGTCGTTTACGGCTCTAGGTTTTTAGGTGGCGCTCGCAGACCGATTTTGTTTTGGAATATGGTTGCGAACAAGATGCTCACCCTTGTGACAAACATTCTCTATAATAATATCCTAACCGATATGGAAACTGGTTATAAAGTATTCCGTCGGGAAGTCATAGAAGATATGCCACTTCATGCTTGTCATTTTGAATTCGAGCCCGAGTTTACAGCAAAGGTATTAAAACGGAAAGAGAGAATTTACGAGGTACCTATCTCGTTTACTCCAAGATTTTATAGTGAAGGCAAGAAGATTAAATCCAAGGACGCATTTATCGCCTTATGGGCGCTCTTCAAGTATCGTTTTGTTGATTGAAAACGATTTTCATTTGGAATAGGTTTGAATAACTATGAAATATTACTCTATTGATTTGCTATCAAGCTTGTTATCGTGATGCTTTGATGTCTTGTACATTTATCTGTAGTCTTTTTTCGCCAAGATACTCATTTTCTTCAAAGATGTAGAGCAAATCTATCTTTCGTGGCATCTTTTGGTGCCAATCACCTTGGCGGAAAGCGATCGCATCATAAACTACATTTCCATCAGATACAAGAAGTTTTAGATGCGCTCCATCCTTTCCCACCTTGCGTGAGTTAATAACCTTAATATTCCTGGACACAAATTGGACACGTGGATTAGCATAACCAGTGGGTTCTAACCATCCAAGGTGTTCGATCATCTCAGAGTTGAGTTCACCTAATGGCAACTCGATGTCTGCAGACAGTGTTGGACGCAAGTCTTCTCCAGTGAGCGTTTGAGAAGCAATCAAGTCCAACCGGGAAATCAGTTCTGGTAAGTTGTCATTTCTTATTGTGAAACCCGCAGCGGCAGCATGACCACCATGGCGGACCAATAGATCTGAACATTCATCTAACGCGTCAGTAATATGGAATTCAGGTATGCTTCTGCAAGAGGCGCGCGTGAACTCTTCCTCAATGTGTCCGACGATTGATGGACGGTAATACTTCTCAGTTAATCGAGATGCCACAAGTCCTACAACCCCTGGATTGAAATCTTGATCAGCGACGAATAGTAAATAATTTTCTTCTAATTGCTGGTCAGAAAATTGTTCTTCTGCATTCTTCTGGGTATCCTTGGTTATTTGTTGTCTTCTCTTATTTTGTATCTCGAGCCGTTGGGCTAAAGTAGCTGCCCGGGCGATATCTGGTGTAAGTAATAAATCAAAAGCATCCAACGCTGTCTCTAGTCTACCAGCTGCGTTAATTCTTGGACCCAAAGAGAACCCGATATGTGATGCTTGGATTTCTTTTGCATGCAAGCCAGAAACACCGATCAAAGCCTGCAAACCTTGGCGCCGGGGTTCTCGTATTCTCTTGATACCTTCACTGACCAACCAGCGATTTTCTCCGGTCAAAGGTACCAAATCTGCTACTGTCCCGATTGCCACTAAATCTAAGAACTCGGCCACTTCTATTCTGTCGAGTAATGCTGAGAGCAATTTATATGCGACACCAACTCCGGCCAGGTTCTTTTCCGGATAGCAATCTCCAACTTGTTTTGGGTTTATGATTGCATCAGCATGGGGTAGTTCTTTACCCGGATGATGGTGATCTGTTATGATGAGGCCCATACCTCGCTGTTTGGCGAATTCTGCCTCTGCGATTGAGCGAATCCCGCAATCTACTGTAATAATCAATTCTGTACCGTTTGCGTGTAATTTTTCAATTGCTTCTTTGTTTAGACCATAGCCATCATCAAATCGATTAGGTATATAACCGTGAACATTTGCGCCTAGTTTTGCCAAACCGAGGACGAGCATAGCTGTCGAGCAAACTCCATCAGCATCATAATCCCCATAAACAGCAATCCGCTCATCCTGCCTGAGAGCGAATCTTACCCGGTCTACTGCCTCCTGCATCGATAAGAGATTGGTTAACTCTGTACCGCTTGGAGGCTTATTCTCCAAGAAACTACGAGCGCTATCAGCAGTTGAGTATCCACGGTTGTAGAGAATTTGACGCAGCACTGGTGGATAACCGTGCAGTGCTGCTTCGGTCTCTGGTGATAATTTATTAGGAATAACCCAGCGTTTTTCTATTATGGTCATAGGTGAAATTATTGCTATTGGTAGATGAAATTCAGACTAGGTTTCAAAGAGGTGCTTGCAGAGTATAGCATAGGACGGAATTTGTGATTTCCCAAAGCCAAGTAGTTTCGGACTATCTGCTGAGTCTCACTAGTTGACGGCTCATTTAAACACTGCTATGATCAGAACGGTATGAAAATTCGATCAAAACCGAACGCGCACCGCTTCAAAGATGCATTTATTAGATCATTGCGGTGGTTGGTACCGGGATTGGGGGTGAAGCGTTGGTTCTTGTTGAGTCTGGCCGGTACAACTTTAATTGGTATTGGACTAGCAATTTTAATTCTAGACTTCTACCGGACGGCTCCTGAAACCTGGTGGTTGCCGTTGATTTCCGCTGCATCGTTGCGTTTTTTGGCTCGTCCAGTGCGAGCACTTATTTTTGGCGGACTAGGATTAACTTTGATCACGATGGGTATATGGGGTGTGAACCGTACTTTAATGCGCCCATATGTTCAACCTGGGCATGCAGTTGTTGATACATTAACCCTTCATCGTCGGCGCCGTCGCGGACCTAGAGTTGTTGTTGTCGGTGGTGGGAATGGCTTATCTACACTGCTTCGTGGCATCAAAGAATTCACCCACCGGATAACAGCCGTGGTCACTGTTGCGGATGATGGGGGGTCTTCTGGCAGGTTGCGTCGTGAGATGGGCATCCTTCCCCCAGGTGATATTCGCAACTGCCTAGCAGCTCTCTCTAACGATGAAGCAATGCTCACACAATTATTTCAGTATCGGTTCAATAGCGAACAGTCTGGATTGGAGGGTCACTCATTTGGAAATCTATTCATCAGTGCTTTATCGGAAATCACCGGCAGTTTCGAGGATGCGGTCGCTGAATCGGGGCGTGTACTATCAGTAAATGGTCGGGTTCTTCCATCGACTTTACACAATGTCCAGTTGGTTGCCGATATTAGCCTTCCCCATATGGTGAGTGAAGTCCGAGTAGAGGGAGAAAGCCATATTCCAGAAGCTGCTGGAAAAGTCAAACAAATCTGGTTAGAGCCCAATAATCCTCCAGCATATCCGCGCGTGATTCGTGAAATCTTGTCTGCTGATCTGATCATCATTGGTCCTGGAAGTTTGTATACCAGCATATTACCGAATTTGCTGGTACCAGATATCACTAAAGCAATCCATGCCAGCCGGGGATTAAAAATCTATGTTTGCAACGTAGCTGCGCAGCGGGGCGAGACAGATGGTTTCTCGTGTATCGATCATCTGGAATCTTTAGAACGTCATGTCGGCCAGGGATTGTTTGATGTGATTGTTGCCAACCAAAACTATGCTGTTGAAAATGATAGTGATATCGAATGGGTGGTCATAGATGAGGATATCGATGATCGGTATCCAGTTTACCGCGCGGACCTGGTCGATAACGAGAGACCTTGGCGGCACGATTCGCAAAAGTTAGCCCAAATACTCATGGATTTACTGCAAGAAAGAACAGGTCCTCTGGTAGAATAAGTCTTTGGAAAAAATTAAGGGACAACACTAATTGTCACAAAAAGCACAATAAAAATTGGTTCCATGGAGGTTCTAAATGACAACAAAAGTAGGTATTAATGGTTTTGGCCGGATTGGCCGACAAGTGTTAAAAGCGGTCCGTGATTTCCATTCGGATGAACTCGCGGTAGTAGCATTCAACGATATTGGTGATCTAGCAACTATGGCTCACTTATTGAAATACGATTCTAATTATGGTCACTTTGACGGAGATGTTGAAGTGGGCGAAGGTGTCCTGGTTATCGATGGAAAGTCGGTCAAAGCTTTTTCGCAGACTGACCCGGGACAAATCCCCTGGAAGGATTTAGGTGTAGAAATAGTTATCGAAAGCACTGGTATTTTTAAAACGAAAGAATCCGATGGGGGTAAGAAGGGAGCCGTAAGTCATATTACCGAGGGTGGCGCCAAGAAGGTGATTATTTCAGCCCCTGCAAAAGGTGAAGACTTGACGATTGTTTTAGGTGTGAATGATGACAAATACGATCCTACCATGCACAATGTTGTATCGAATGCTTCCTGCACAACGAATGGGCTTGCACCCGCAGTCAAAGTTGTCCATGACAAATACAATATCGTCCGGGGTTTTATGACTACAATCCATGCCTATACCAACGGGCAGCGGATTCTGGACATGCCGCACAAGGACCTTCGACGCGCAAGAGCAGCCGCAATGAGCATTATTCCGACAACAACTGGTGCGGCAAAAGCGATCAAACTAGTGATACCGGACCTCGAAGGTAAGATTGATGGTTATGCTCTCCGTGTACCGACATCGACCGTTTCTGTCATTGACCTGACGTGTGAAATAGAAAAAGCCACCACTACTGAAGAATTAAGGCAAGATTACCGAGCCGCGGCAGCTGGGAAGCTCAAAGGAATTCTCCAAGCAGTTGATGAGCCTCTTGTAAGTATTGACTTCAAGGGTAGTGCATACAGCTCATCGGTTGATTTGCCGTTCACACAAGTACTCGGAGATGGCAGAGGTACTTTAGTAAAAATTGTCGCCTGGTATGATAATGAGTGGGGCTACTCAGTACGGACGGCTGACTTAGCCGCATTAATGGCAAAATCTCTATAGCCTATATCAATGTTGTAATTGGGAGCGTGGAACGTAGTTCAACAAAACGTTTCACGCTTCTTGGTTGCTGGAGGTCAGCATGTTCAATAAGAAGACAATTCAGGATGAAGATTATCATCAACAACGGGTTTTGGTCCGGGTAGATTTCAATGTACCCATCCAGGACGGTAAAGTAGGTGACGACACACGGATTCGAGCGGCGCTACCAACGATCAACTACTTATTGGATCAAGATGCAGCTGTTATTCTCTGCTCTCACCTGGGACGCCCGAAAGGTGTACCAGATCCACAATTTTCATTAAAACCGGTAGCAGAATACCTTGCTCCCTTAATCAACAGCCCGGTTTCATTTTGTCCTCAGGCTGTTGGACCAACCGCTCAAAGTGCCGCAAGTGAGCTATC
>JBFENN010000154.1:0-7721 GCA_041551115.1 Anaerolineales bacterium | reverse complement strand
GAGACGGAAGGGACTGGTATCGTCCATATCGCGCCCGGTTGCGGTGCAGAGGATTTCCAGCTCGGACGCGAGCACAACTTTCCCTTGATCGCACCTCTTGATGATGAAGGTTACTTTGTCGCCGGTTTCGACTGGCTAAGTGGCAAGCATGTCTCAGATATTGCGTCACCTATCTTTGATGACCTCGAGCGGAAAGGAATTCTCTATCTAGTTGAACCCTATACCCACCGTTACCCAACGTGCTGGCGATGTAAAACAGAGCTCGTATTTCGCCTTGTGGACGAATGGTTTATCAGCATGGGAGAATCATATGATAAACCACGTGATCAGTTGACCGATGAAGAGAAAGAGCGCAGTTTGCGCTATCAAATCATGGATGTCGTAGAGCAAATTCGCTGGGTCCCTGAATTTGGGTACGCTCGCGAGATGGATTGGCTGCGCAACATGCACGACTGGATGATCAGCAAAAAACGCTATTGGGGGCTTGCACTGCCGATCTGGATTTGCGAAGATTGCGGGCATTACGATGTGATTGGGGATGAAGATGAGTTAATGAACCGGGCAATATCTGGCTGGGACACTTTCGAAGGCCACACGCCACACAGACCGTTCATCGATGCAATCAAGCTTGCCTGTCCACAATGCAAGAGTGAGATGGGCCGGATTCCCGATGTCGGTAATCCGTGGCTAGATGCTGGTATCGTTTCCTTCTCTACACTGCAATATCGCACTGATCATGATTATTGGCGAGAGTGGTATCCTGCCAACTGGATCAGCGAATCCTTCCCAGGTCAATTCCGCAACTGGTTCTACAGCCTGCTAGCCATGGCAACCGTCATCGATAACAGCCCACCCTTTCTCGAAAACTTCAGTTATGCCACTTTGCTGGCGGAAGATGGCCGGGCAATGCACAAATCATGGGGCAACTCGATTGAATTCAACGAAGCTGCTGATAAAATGGGTGTCGATGTAATGCGCTGGTTGTACTCAGCTCACAAACCAGAAAATGACCTGTTGTTTGGTTACAACCGCGGAGATGAGGCTCGCCGGCGCTTTTTGATCCCACTCTGGAATGTTTACAGCTTTTTAGTGACGTATGCCCGGCTCGACGGCTGGGAGCCACAGTTTCCCTTCAATCCAGCATATCCCGAAGGGTCGACTCCACAGAGCACGAACTTGCTCGACCGTTGGATTCTTGCCCGGCTGAACCAGGTGACAGTAAAAGTTGCACAAGCTGTTGAAAATTCTGATCCGCTAAGTGCAACCTTATCCTTGGAAGAATTTTTAGACGATATAACCAACTGGTATGTGCGTCGCAGCCGGCGCCGATTCTGGAAATCTGAACACGATACCGATAAGAATACCGCCTACGCCACCTTGTACCACATGCTGGTTAAGCTGATCAAGCTGCTTGCCCCATTTATCCCGTTTATGACCGAAGTCATCTACCAGAACTTAGTACGCAATGTGCGTTCGTCTGCATACTTGAGTGTGCATCACACCAGCTGGCCGGAGACCGATCAGAATACCTCAGATGAAAATTTACTCGAAGGTATGTCCCTGGCTCGTCAAGTAGCAAGTCTTGGTTTAAGTGCCCGCAACAGCGCCGGTTTGAAAGTACGCCAACCCCTGGCGAGAGTTATCGTATACGCAGGCGGAAAACGGAGCTTGCAGTCTGAACTCATTGATATTGTTACCGATGAACTAAATGTTAAATCTTGTGAGTTCGTTGATCAAGTGGGTGATTTGGTCTCGTACCGAATTTTGCCGGACAATAAAACGCTGGGACCGAGATTTGGTTCCGACTTTCCCAATGTGCGCACTGCACTGTTGAATCGGGATCCAGACAAGTTGGCGGCCGCAGTTAATGCTGGTCTGCCAATCGTTTTAGATGTTCAGGGGAAAAAAGTTGAGATCGAACCTGACGCCATTTTAGTGCAAACGGAAGCTGCCGAAGGATTGGCAGTTGCGTCCGATAAGCTGGCGACCGTGGCGGTTGATGCAACCTTGACTCCCGAGCTGAAAGCAGAAGGATCTGCAAGAGAGGTTGTACGACGGATTCAAGCAATGCGAAAAAATGCAGATTTCGACATCGCTGACCGGATTACGACCTATTACCAAGGAGATCAAGACCTTGTGGCAGTCATCGAAATATGGAGTGACTATATCATGGCAGAAACATTGACAACCGAACTGGTAGCTGGTCCTGTTCCGGAGGAGGTATTCAGGGAGACACATAAGGTCGATGGCAACGATGTTCACATAGGAATCCGCCAAAACAAGTAGATCAATCGCAGTGGTGGGGTTTCTAGATCAGGACCGCCAAAAACTACAACTAATTCAGCACCTTCCACAGGAACAGTCGGTGGAAGGTGCTTTGGTAATGGAATTTTCATCTTACAGGGAACCTAATACCTGCACAAGAATGGACCACCATTGGATTCGATTAATATGTAGAAAATTACCACGATGGCAATTGAGAACCACATACGGTTGTGCATCTACTATTCCTTAACCAATAATGGAGTAGAATCTGCTCTATGGGCAGAATAAATCAGCCTACAATAACAGCAAGCGAGGTCGTACGCCCGACAATGGTCAAGGTCAACCTTGATCGGATGAGCGCAAACCTGTCAGCAATACGCACCCATGTGGCTCCAGCGAAAGTCATGGCGATTTTAAAAGCCAACGCATACGGTCATGGCCTAGTTGAAATAGCCCATCACATGGTCTCCCAGGGAGTTGACTACCTGGGCGTGGCATTTGTTGAAGAGGGCATTCTGTTGCGTGAGCATGGAATACGCATGCCAATCTTGGTTTTGGGGGGCGTACTAGGCAATCAGGTACCACTCTTTCTGCGCCATAATCTTGCTATCACCGCCTCTTCCATTGAAAAACTGCAGCAAATCGATGAAGCTGCCCAAGTATTGGGGGTCACCGCGCGCGTTCATATCAAAATCGATACCGGTATGGAGCGGATTGGTGTCCATTACTACAACGCACAAAGTTTTCTCGAAGCCAGCCTCAAGTGCTCCCATGTACGGGTTGACGGTATCTTTTCGCATCTTGCCAATGCTGACGCAACTGATTTGAGCCATTCACGGCTGCAGCTAGAACGCTTCAATGAAGTGCTGGGCTTCTATGACCAGCACAGTTTACCAACCCCCATGCGCCATATCGCGAACTCTGCTGGGATACTCAACTTACCAGATAGCCACCTTGACATGGTCCGGCCGGGTATCTTGCTCTTTGGAGTGTATCCTTCACCAGATGTCAAGCGCAGCATACACGTCCAACCAGCCCTTACCTGGAAATCACATGTAGTGTACTTTAAAGTGGTAAAACCAAACCATCCAATTGGCTACGGATCTGAGTGGCAGAGTGATCACATGGTCCGCGTGGTGACAGTACCAGTAGGATATGGCGATGGTTACTTCCGCAGCATGACTCACAAGGCTCAAGTACTCATTCGTGGGAAGCGCTTCCCAGTAGTGGGTCGCATATCAATGGACCAAATCACTGTGAACATCGAGTGGGGAACAGCCTATAACGATGATGAGGTCATCTTAATCGGTGAGCAAGAAGGCTCATCTGTCACCTGCGAAGAGCTGGCAGTGTGGGCTGGGACAATCCCCTACGAAATCTTGACCAATATCAACACCCGCGTCCCGCGTATTTACACGCGTGACCCAGTAACCCCCTTCCGCTAGATAGGGTTCATGGCATATGTAGATTGGCTCCGCAGCCAGGTAGGACATCGCAAGGTCTTTTTAGCTTTCGCGAGCGTAGTACTACGTGATAATCTAAAGCGAATTCCTTTACAGAAGCGCACAGATTTCAATCTGTGGGGGCTTCCAGGAGGGATGTTAGAGTTCGGGGAAAGCATCCTGAGCTGTGCCAGGAGAGAACTGAGCGAAGAAACCGGTCTCCTATCTGGAGATTTTTCTTTAGTTGGCCTCTATAGCGATCCAAAATATGAGGTCACTTACCCGAATGGTGACCAAGTGCAGCAGTACACAGTCTGCCTGCAAGCCCAGCTGCAAGGTGGTCAGATGCTGGTGAATGGCACTGAAGCGAGCGAACAAAGGTTCTTTGACCCAGGTGAGATCCCATACAACCAAATACCCCTATGGTACCGGGATATGCTGCAAACTGCTATTTCAGGTAGCTTTCCCTCATTTGAGGGACCTGTCACACAAGCAGAAACCATCCCCCAGATCGAGGATATCCGCTCTTACATCGGACCGGATCCCTATATCGGTGTGGGATCAATCGCCATCCTGCGGGATGATCAGGGGCGGCTGTTGATGGTCAAGCGCACCGATGATGGGCAATGGTGTTTTCCTGGAGGGTTCTCGAATCTTGGTGAGAATGCCGCATACACTGCAGTGCGGGAAACAATGGAAGAAACTGGGCTGCAGGTGACCCCCACTCGGCTACTCGGGGTGTTTTCCCCAACAGAATTGTGGGTGTACCCCAATGGTGACCAAACACAATCCGTAATATCACTCTTCGATTGCCACAGACTCGGAGGGAACCTGCGCCCTGATCAAATTGAGACCAGTGCAGTCGCCTGGATGTCTCCATTAGAGGTCATAAACAAGACCGCTCACCCGCTAATACACTCCATGCATAAGTCCGTCATCGAACACCTAGATGAAGGGTATTTCCTGCTGTAGAAATTCTCGGTGTAATAACAATCATATTTTGTGTATTATCTCCATCCGGTACTTATAAGGGACGACTGTGCTACCAATTAGCATCAAAAGTTTGCCGAAAGAGATTCGCGTTACCCTGATCATAGAACCAACAAACAAGAATTGCACTGCATAGGATCAGTACCGAAGGGGGATTAACCTTGGCCAAATAAAGGAAACGAATTAATTCTGGATTATCACCCTTGATCTAATACTATGAAAGTCGATCTAATCAACGCAGAAGTGCTTATGCGATAACAGGCCAAGTAACAAGAGCAGTTGTAGTCACATTCGATGTTAGTATATAAATATTGAAGCAAACAATTATGTCATAAACATGCTGCAAGCGGTGTTTATATTGTACACAATGCTTGTCAGCAGAGGTGACCATTGGTATTGGCTGCGAAGAAAAACGTTCAACAGAAGACAAGTGATGGAGCGGATTGGTTCGAACTTACCTTTTCCCAGAATTGGAACAGGGTCTATGGAATAGCATATGCGCTGGTCGGTGACCATGCAGAGGCAGAGGACCTTGCCTTAGAAACTTTCTGGAGGTTATACAAAAAACCGCCCGCAAATCTCAACCACGAGCGATTGGGAGGCTGGCTCTACCGGGTTGTCACCAATCTGGGGTTGAATGCACTACGGTCACAACAACGCAGAGAAAGTTACGAGCAAGAAGCTCTTATCGTTGAGCGAGCTGAACATGATTCTCAGAATCCTCCCGATCAAGTTGAAAGAAAACAAACCCGTCAAAATGTACGTGCCGTACTAGCACAACTTAAAAGCCGATCCGCCCAACTGCTGATCCTGCGCTACTCCGGATTCTCCTATCGGGATATCGCCGCAACATTGGAAATAGCCCCGGGATCAGTAGGAACACTCTTGGTACGAGCTGAACAAGAATTTGAAGAGCGATACCAGAATTTCGAAAAAGCAACAAACGTGCAGTAATTGTCTTGTAGGAAGGAGTAGATTATGCACATACCGGATGGAAAACTAAAAGCGTATCTTGATCATGCACTGAGTTCCAGCGAACAAGAGTGTGTACAGGATCATGTTGATAGCTGTCACAAATGCCAAATAGCCTTGTCTAAGCATACATCGCGTACAGAACATGTGCAGAACTTACTCTCAGAGATCGCCACGCAAAAGGAAAATAAAGCAAAATCAACTGCTGCTGCCAGACGGCAGCTTGAAATGCGAATAACCGCACAGGAGGATAAGACTATGTTTAGAAAAGTGTTTTCACGTGACTATCGATTTGCCTGGATTGTTGTGGGTATTATCGTGATCCTTGTGGCAGCGATTGCTTTCCCCCCAGTTCAAGCGATTGCCAACAGCTTTCTAGGATTATTCCGAGTTCAAAAATTCACCGTGGTGTCCGTAGATCCAAGCAACCTTCAAGCTCGTTTAGAATCTGCCAACCAGCTTGAGTTGATGTTTTCCGAAGATGTCACTGTAGATGAGAAAGGTGAACCTCAGGAAGTTGACTCGAGCAGCGAAGCCAGCGCTCTAGCTGGCATTCCTGTCAGGCTGCCAGCTGGCATGAATAATGACCCTCGTTTGAAAGTTATGCCAGGAGCAAAAGCCAACTTCGCTGTAAAACTCGAGCATGTACGGGCAGTATTAAACGAGATTGACTTACCCGATATAAGCCTACCCGCGAACCTGGATGGAGCTATGGTAAGTGTCGATATTCCAACTTCTGTTTCAGCAGAATATGGAGAATGTGAATACGTACCCATGGATCCTGCGAGGAGCGGATACGACCCAGATGACCCAGAACAGATGCCAAGGCCACGCTGCACGGTCTTGGTCCAAGCCAAGAGTCCTACCATATCTGCACCACCCGGTTTGGATATTGAACAGATAGGTAATGCTTTTTTGCAAGTCATAGGCATGTCTCCTGAAGAAGCTGACCACTTTGCACAAAACATCGACTGGACGACAACATTTATAATCCCAATACCTCAATACGGCACAACGTACCAGGAAATGCCAGTTGATGGCGTTATCGGGACACTTATTCTGCAGGAGTATAAGGATCAAGAAACACAGTATGCATTGTTGTGGGTAAAAGATGGTATCGTTTATGCGCTATCAGGCCCTGGATCTGCAACTACAGCGGCCAGAATCGCATCAAACCTAAAATAGAGTACAATCCAGACTGGATGGGTGGAAATGTCCATGACAGCACTACCCATCCAGTTTACTAAACCCATCGATTTATCATCTTGTGTGAACATCGGCAGTCTACCCTTTTTGCCAGAAATGGTCGCAACGTCATCAAATCACCCAGCAATTAAAGTAGACAGTTTAAGTAAAACTTTTGGCGACAAAGTAGCAGTTGCTGACCTGACCTTGACGGTTGAACAAGGTGAGGTGTTTGGCTTTTTAGGCCCGAACGGAGCCGGTAAAACAACAGCAGTGAAGATGCTGCTGGGTTTGATCAAGCCTACAGCTGGAGAAGGAACAGTTCTCGGCGCCCCGCTGCGAGACCGCCATTCCCGTACGCGTATTGGTTTCCTACCAGAGCACTTTCGATTTCACGATTGGCTATCTGCAGAAGAATTTTTAACGCTACACGCTGAACTATACCGCATGCCTCTTACCACCCGGCAAAGAAGAATCCCAGAGCTGCTCGAGCAGGTAGGGTTGACAAACCATTCTTCTAAAAAATTGAAACAATTCTCAAAAGGCATGCTGCAGCGGATCGGCCTAGCCCAGGCACTGCTGAATGAACCAGATTTAGTTATCCTGGATGAGCCAACCTCGGGTTTAGACCCCGTGGGAAGACGATTGGTAAGGGACATCATCCGCAACTTGCGCTCCCATGGAACAACGATATTTTTAAACTCCCACTTACTGAGTGAAGTTGAAATCACTTGTGATCGCGTGGCATTCATCAAACAAGGTGAAGTACTGCGGATAAGCGGATTAAATGACTTGATGGAAGGTGAGACCAGCGTATCCATCCGTGGACATGGTTTCTCATCTGCTATGCTTACAGAATTAGCCTCT
>JBFENN010000153.1:0-7731 GCA_041551115.1 Anaerolineales bacterium | reverse complement strand
TCTCTTCCGGTACGCACGGCGGTCCCATCGATTCAATCATCACACCCGCAGGTGCGGTATCCCCTTGCAGGATTTCAAAGTATCCGTGCTCGATACCGGCAACACCCGCAGAAACCCCAAACCATGTGGCGACTGTTTTTGTAGCTTTCCTCATTTCGGGTTTCGGTAATTTTTTTAAGAATCTTCTCTATGGCTTTGGGCTGATAATGTCCTTGATCTCAGCTGCATCCAAATGATGAACCTGTATTGCCGATCAGCTCAACAAACCCGGCTGGAATGTGCCCAATTTTCAATCCATCCTAAGAAACTTCCGTATCATGGTTGTAAATTTGGCTGTGAAATGCCTGCCCGGCCACATTGATCAGGTAGCTCCACAGGGCTTGACTCACATAGGCAGTCCGCCCAGGGATGATGCACCTAGAATTTTAGATGAAGAATGTATACCTCCTAATTATATCTATACCAACGTGAAAATAGAGAAGGTTATCGAGCAGGAAATTTCCAGGAAATATCATCGCAGGACCGCTTGATGATGTTCAGCAAAGTGTCCCGGCTCCAGTATGATATAAATTGCTGGATAAATTCCAAGTTATCGATCTCATCCCCGGAATGCCAAGGTAATGAAAACGCCGCAAAAAGGAGAAAACCAACACAGCTGAGCGCGCAATGTTTTTTAGGTCACCGTGAAAGCCGTGCGTAACCCCAGGTGGCAGTGTCCTGCTGCTATTTAACCGCTAGGTTGCCAAGAGAACGATAAGTCCCTTTGCAGCCAGTATCCAATGACTTTCCAACCAGGTATATGATGAATGTTTTTTTTGAAATTTCAGGTTTGAATATTTATTTCCAGATCGCGGTAATGGTCATTTCCATCGCTGTGCACTTGCTTGCAACTCGAGGCAAAGAAAGACGCGAGACCACCCTTGAGGTCATCACAATTTACACCATTGGACTCGCTGGATGGTTTTCGATCTCAAGTGGTATCTTTGGCCACATCCTCTACGCCGATGAAGTAGCGCGGTCCATCGGCTGGCCGTTGAACAGCGGCTTCCAGATGGAACTAGCCTTCGCCGCGATCGGCATCGGTTTGATCGGCGCGATCGGGTTTTGGCGGCGTTCCTTCTGGCTGCCGTTCATCTTTGCCAAAACCACCTTCATGTGGGGCGCGGGGATCACCCACATATTCCACATGCTGCAATACGACAACTTCTCCCCCAGCAATACTGGGATCGTGGTCTACTGGGATTTTCTGCTGCCGGTGATCTTGATCCTATTATATTTTCTCTACCAGCGGGAGCAGAAGGCAGTCGGCTGAGCGATCAGTGAGGCAAATTTCTATCTATTCCACCTCATGTTCTGCATGTTAAGTTGAAAGAATTCATTGATAGCTTCATCCGTATATCGGGTGCTGAATTGAATCTCTGGCGGTATTACCTAAGCCGCATCCATGCATGATACCTGCATAGCGATTGGGTAAATTGGCTAGTAGATAAACAACTATTCGGCAACAAATGAACCAGGAACAGCCAGCCTGGAAGGGGTAAGACAGCCATGAAACCAGATCAAATGGATCCACCTCAACTACCGGTGAAATGTAAGCTCACGCTGTTATACGCGTTCTCATTTGTGACTGCTGCCCTGCTGGCGGTTGCGTCCTTAGCAGGTCTGCTGTACCCCAAGAGCATTTATCCGGATCAAGACCTGCTGCAGTCGTTCAATCCCAGTGATGTGGTCCATCTCGTGATCGGGCTGCCGAGCCTGCTTGCTGCGATCTGGTTAAGCCGCAACGGCTAGCTGCCCGGGCTGCTCTTCTGGCCGGGTGCCCTGTTCTACATTTTTTATACCAACATCGTTTATGTTCTCAGCATGCCGCTCAACTGGGCTTTATTGTCCCATCTCGCGCTGGTCATCCTGAGCGCGTACACGATGATCGCTCTGCTGGCAAGCATCGATGCGGCAACTGTCCAAAAGCTGCTCACCGGAGTAGTACCAGCGCGCCGGCAGGGGTGTGCTAACCGGCCTGGATCATCGGCGGTCTGCTGCTGTGGCGGAGGGAGGCATTCGGCTATGTGACCGGTCTAGGGCTGCTTTTCCAGGCAAGTATGCTATTCATCGGGTTGATCTTCCTGATGATCTTAACGCCATTCATTACCACGGCGCAGTTCGTGCTCAGCAACGTCTTGGTGGTACTCGTGATGGGCCTGGTATGCTTCATTCCGTTTGGCCTGTTCGTGCGCGGCGTCTTGTTGCAGGGTAACTTGGCCTCGAGGTAATTCTAGGATTCGCTGCGTACCCTACGGATAGGGCGAATCACGAATGGTTATATTCTTACAATCAGATTCTGGTTTTGACCCAGGTTTGTCGGTATAGCAGCAGTCCATCTAGTTGATCCCATTATTTCGTTGCTATGAAATGTTGGTAATATTCTCAGCTGTGGAAGATCTCAGGACACCTCATATAAATTTAGTTGACAAATCAAAGTAATTTTTATAGTATCGGATTATGATTTGTAGCGCTATGACAAACTGGGAGGGATACCATGAAGAGACTTGTTCTAGTAGGTTTGGTCGCGGTCATATTGTTATCAGTCGGATCAGTGTTTGCTGCGCCAGAAGTCGAGTACTCGGAAGAGCTTGTAATGGGCCATTCAAAGGGCAACCGCGCCTTGAACTGTACCGTCATACGACCCTGGGGGATATCTTCTGATGCTGGAAATTACCGATATCCGGTCATCGTATGGGCGAATGGCTGGGGTGGCAGTTTAGAAGACAAATCCAGCACCACTGATTGGTACAAGGAGTGGCTGATCGAGTGGGTGCTGGATGGCCCCTACATTGTTGTTGCCGCCAACCAGTGGTCCGTCCGCGAGAGCGATGTGCTCCAATGCCTGGAGTGGGTCCTCGATCAAAATAATTTGGCCGGCAGTGAATATGAGGGTGTGCTCAATACCGGTAAAGTCGCACTTGCCGGGCACAGTCAGGGAGGCGGTGCTGTTATATTCGCTGGTGATGGTATTGGTGATAGTTTTGATTTCAGGATCAATTCGGTCGTGGCCATGAACCCTTGGGGACCAAATTGGGTCGGAGCAGAAAGCCAAGACGGGCCTGTAATGGTTGTCACCGGCGCAATAGATGAAACAACACCAGAAAGGTATACGTACCCTGTTTATGAAGCTATCCAAACCAATGGTATTGGTGGTCTGTACACCGTACTTCAAGGGGCTGGGCACAATGATGTCGGTCTCTACCAGGAAGTGGTGCTGTTGTGGTGGCAGTACCGGCTCAACAATCAGACCAGCGCAGGGAAGAAATTAAAGCGTATCTTGGGGAAAGACCCATGGCATACTCTCTACGCAGAGCCCTTTGGGTTCTGATTGCTATTCATATGGAACTTATCAGGAATTACAAAGTAATTTGGGGGTATACATACAGTCGGTCCTGGGGGGCATGGTTATAGCTTATTGTCTGCCGTCGATTCTCCGCTCCAGCAGCTATTATCCCCGGACACACGCTAGGTCTAAGTTCCGCTACGCATCCCATTTGACTTGGCCACAATTGACGCCTGGTCGCGACTTATTTAAGTAGCTCTATCGTGTGAGGACTGCTAAATTTCCTATGCTATAATAAAACCGCCCCGCAGAACACTCCGATGTAGTATCCGTCGAAGTCATTCCAGTCACAGGGCAAGAGGTATTATTATCCTGAGCATTGATCTTATCAAGAACCAACGAAAAGTTGGTTCTTTTTTGTTCCTTTCTCAATATCCAGCATTTACTGACAGCTTCAACAGGAAATAGCTGATAAAAGGTTAATATATGGCTCGTCGAACGCTACTGATTATTTACATTTCCACTTTTCTACTAGTTGTAAGCGCAATCATCCGTTATGTGGTCCGCTTTGGCGACTATCGTTTCTGGTTGCTTGCCCTCCTAACTGTCTACCTGATTTTGCTATTTCTAGAACCCTTTATTATCCGCCGGATTCGTCTTCTAACCAATATCTACTTCATCCTTCAGACAGGCATCATCTGCACTGTAGCATTAATCTCGCCAAACGTGGATTTTTGGACGGCGCTGTTTTTCCCCCTTGTTGTGCAGGTCATGCACATTTTCCCACAACGAACCGGCTTTATAATCACTGGGATCTTCACTATGATCATGACAATTCTTATGCTCTTGGGTTCAGGTCTGACAGTGGGGTTACCTCTGATATTCGTAAATGGCATCGCTTATTTTCTTTTCGCCGCTTATATCGCCATTATCCGTGAGGCTGAAGCATCCAATAAGGAGCTTCAGGCCGCTAACCAGCAATTGCAGTCCTATACAACACAGGCAGAGGAAATGGCAGTATTACAGGAACGAAATCGACTGGCGCGTGAGTTGCATGATTCTGTTACCCAATACCTTCATAGCTCAACCTTACTTGCTGAAGCTGGACAGAGAGTAGCCGGTTCGGGCGATATCGAGCGCGCCAGGGGATACCTGATCCGGCTGGGTGAAATATCTCAGCAAGCTTTGAAGGAGATGCGGCTGCTGGTCTATGAATTGCGTCCTTTGGGCCTAAGCGGAGTTGGATTGGTAGGAGCTTTGCAGCAGCGTCTGG
The DNA here is from genome assembly GCA_041551115.1 of Anaerolineales bacterium. Lineage (GTDB taxonomy): Bacteria > Chloroflexota > Anaerolineae > Anaerolineales > UBA4823 > DAOVXM01. Next base: position 3,133 of record JBFENN010000153.1, on the reverse strand, counting down.
ATGCGGTCGAACGGCGCTCGGGAGTGGAAGTGCAATTGTCATTGGAAGAAGAGCTTGAACTACCTGCAAACATTGAAGAAGAACTCTTCCGGATTGCCATGGAAGCACTTAACAATGCCTTGAAACATGCCAATCCCACAACAGTAACAGTGACCCTCCGCAAAGAAGATGACCGCGATATACCTTGTATCGAGTTATCGATTATGGATGATGGCATCGGGTTTGATCCGGAAATGAAAGTTGATGAAGGGGGATTGGGGCTGGTCAGCATGGGTGAACGAATCGAGAAATTGGGTGGGGAATTGACCATTCTCTCTGCACCGGGTGAGGGAACCCAGGTAAAAGCATGTGTAGATTTGAAGACATCTCAAAGTTCGCCAGAAGCTTAGGAGGTATGATCGTGGCTGAAAATATTGGAGTTCTCATTGTCGATGACCATGCCATTGTAAGAGAAGGACAGCGCGCCCTGATTGATACTGAGCCAGGTATGGAAGTAGTGGGGGAAGCCAAAGATGGAACGGAGGCCGTTGAGATGGCTCATACACTTCAACCGGATGTGATTTTGATGGATTTGCACATGCCTCGCAAAGATGGCATTGAAGCGATCGAAGATATCAAAACAGAAAATCCTGAAGCCCGGATTTTGGTACTCACCAGCTTTACAGAAGATGAAAAAGTTTATGCCGCCATCAAAGCTGGGGCACTGGGATATTTATTGAAGGATTCATCCCCGCAGGAGATCCTGGCCGCTATACGCAATGTGCATCAGGGTGAAACATCAATACATTCTTCAATTGCAAAAAAGTTGATGCGCGAACTGCAACGTTCCTCGAATTTATCCCCAACAGAAGCGCCTTTGACAATACGCGAAGTAGAGATACTCAAACTCGTTGCCCGAGGGTTGTCGAATCAAGAAATCGCAGAGACTTTGGTAATCAGTGAACGAACCGTACGAACGCATGTGACCAATATCCTCAGCAAGCTGCATCTGGCTAACCGCACCCAGGCTGCGATTTATGCTTTGCGAGAAGGGTTGGCTGATCTGGAACCAGACTGACAAAGACAGTTGAGCATAAATCGTTTGGTAGTTATACCCAACTGTATAAGTACTTTGCCCATTAAACTCTAACTGCCCACAGATCCCTCCCAAGAAAATACTACGTCATCTGTCTTAGAAGTCCTAAGTTATTTGACTAATAAAAGACCGCTCAAAAGCGGTCTTTTGTTGTAGCTCAAAATCTAGTTTTTGACCGATGTGTACATAGGTGAAAAAGTCTATGATTGTTGTATAGAAGATAACCATTTTTGAAGTTAAAACACACTAACCATGACAAATAAATCGATACTGGCTTTGGTTGTATCTAGCTCTGGTCCATTGCAAGACGGCCTGTTGGCTTTAATGACTACCATCCCCCAGATCGGTGCTGTCCTTGTTGCAGAGGATATCGAATCAGCCTTGAAGATGGTTACAAACCATCAACCGGCGCTGATCATACTGGATATATCTTTACCTGTTATGCATGATGTCATCAATCAGATCAAAGAGCAATGTCCTCATATTCATATGATCATCCTAGTTGAAGACATCACCCAGCAAAAAGAAACCCTCACATCCGGGGCTGATAGCGTTCTCCTAAAAGGGTTCCATCCCCAAAAGCTCATCGAAATTGTTGAGAACCATATAGATCTCGAGGGAAGCAATTCTTCAATCCACACTAACCAAAAAGGAGGCACGACAAATGAAACTGCATAAACGATTCGTACTGGTGGTGTCAATGATTTCACTCAGTTTGCTGGCTTGCCAGCTGGGAGGGCTTATCCCAGGCAATGCCAAGACGGTCCGCGGCTCGGGAGACGTTGTCGAGGAAAACCGCGCCGTGAGCGGTGTTTCCGGAGTCAATCTGGCTACTCTCGGCCACTTGACCATCGAGCTGGGGGATACGGAGTCGCTCCGTATCGAGGCAGAGGACAACTTAATGGAGTACATCGAGACCGAGCTGCGCGGTGGGCTATTGATAATTGGAACCCAAGAAGACATCAGACTGGATCCAACGCAGCCAGTCAACTATTTCTTGAAGGTGACAGACCTGGACACGATCGTGATCTCCTCGAGTGGAGACATAAAGATGGCAAATTTGGAGACTGACTCACTCGAGGTCGATATCAACAGTTCAGGGAGTCTAGACATTGCTGGCGGAGTGGTCAATTCGCAGGACATAACGATCAGCAGTTCAGGTAGCTACACGGCCCAAGACCTGGCATGTAATGAGGCCGAAGTGCGTATCAACAGTTCCGGCTCAGCGACCATCTGGGTGATCGATAACCTGGAGGTCATTCTGAACAGCAGCGGCGATCTGCGCTACCGTGGAAATCCAACAGTGAACGCATCGACGAACTCCTCTGGCAGAGTCATCCAGATCGACGAGTAAGAGAAGGGCAAGATTCAGAAACATTGCTCGAAGATAATCATCTTCGAAGTCGCCTACCTGACTGCCGTGTACATCAAGGAGAGCAACATGAGCATTGAAAAAGCTGCCGACCAAAAAGTACCATCGAAGCCCCGCCTGTTATATATCGACAACTTGCGCATCCTGCTCACAATCCTGGTGATACTGCACCACCTGGCGATCGGGTATGGAGCGCCAGGGAATAACTTATATGTTGAGGAAGGTGAGATAAGCATGGTGTCCACGATCTTGTTGACCCTGTTCGTGGCTATCAACCAAGCCTTCTTTATGGGGTTCTTCTTTATGATTTCCAGCTACTTTACCCCGGGCTCGTATGACCGCAAAGGTGCTGGGGCGTTCGTATTGTATCGTTTGAAACGACTCGGTATCCCCTTACTGTTCTACATCGTTGTGATAGACCCCCTGCTCACCTTCGTCCTTGCGCGGTTTTACGGCTATGCAGGGTCACTGGGTCAGTTTCTGCGTCTGCACCTACAAATGAAGACGAGCGGCGACAAGCCGCAGATCGTCGTGAGCGTCGACATCGCGATCGGCCGGAAACGAAGCGCCACGGCTTCACGCACCGCCTCGCGGGGAGTTACCCCACCCTTCTCAATGAGCCGCTTGGCCTGGTCGACGATCAGGATGGGGTTGTTGACGACGGTACCCATGAGGATCAGGAAGCC
>JBFENN010000152.1:0-7745 GCA_041551115.1 Anaerolineales bacterium | reverse complement strand
TTATACTCATATTTTCCGGTAAATTGGCAATGTGATTGGAATTGCGTAAACAATTTTGACCCGCAAAGTTAGATTGAATCTACTATCTTCGCAGATTTGATCGACTAAAAGGAGATCCATGACGAGTGTAAATGTCCCCAAAGAATATTCGGATTTAGTGGAAAAAAGAGCCTTAGCATACTTGGCGACGATCATGCCAGATGGCAGTCCGCAAGTAACACCGGTCTGGTTCGATATGTTTGAAGGGCATTTCCGTGTGAATACTGCTCGCGGCAGGCAAAAGGACCGTAATATGACCCGCGAACCACGTGTAGCGCTGTCAATACAAGATCCAGAAGATCCTTTTCGCTATATGCAAATCCGAGGTGTGGTTGTTGGAACCACAGAAGAAAGCGCCGATGGGCACATTGATTTGTTAGCCAAGAAATACCTTAGTGAAGAAAGTTTCCCCTGGCGAAATCCTACTGACACGCGGGTTATATATACGATTAAACCTGTGAAGATATCATTTAAAACGTAGTCCGTTATTCACAAACCTTTACAAAGTGGCTGTTCGATGCTATCTTGAGTTAATTAATGGCTCATTTCGTCGAAAAACTACATGACCGAAGAGAGATCACCACAATTCACCAATCTCGGTACGACTGATATCTCGATCTCCCCGATGGGTATAGGAACCTGGGCATGGGGAGATCGTGTATTTTGGAATTATGGGCGCGATCACCAGGAAGCAGATATCCCGCCAACTGTCGATGTCATGGTAGAAAATGGCATTAATTTTGTGGATACTGCTGAAGTGTATGGAAAGGGGAAGTCTGAGCGTCTGGTTGGAAAATATTTTGCTAATGAGATCCCTAATGCAGTCATCGCGACAAAATTTTTTCCTTTTCCTTGGCGGCTGACGAAAAAATCTCTTATCCGAGCCATAAAAAGGAGTCTGGACCGGCTGAATTTGGCGAAGGTACAACTATATCAAATACATTTCCCCTATCCACCGGTGACAATAGAAACCTGGGCTGAAGCTCTCCAGGAAGTACTTCAATTAGGGTATGTTGAGGCGGTTGGCGTTTCAAACTACAACAGGGAACAAATGCAGCGTATGCAGTCCGGTTTGATCAAATATGGATACATGTTAGCTTCTAATCAGGTCCCCTATTCACTTCTTGACCGTAAAATTGAGAAAGATGGTCTGTTGGAGTTCTGCCAGGAACATCAAATCAGCCTTATTGCTTATAGTCCACTTGCCCAGGGGATGTTAACCGGTAAATACACACCAGATAACCCCCCCTCTGGATTCAGAGCACGGCGTTATTCTCCAAGCGTGGTGGGTGAAATTCAGCACCTAGTGCGGACTATGCGCAATATTGGTCAAGAACATCATGGGAAAAGCCCCGCCCAAGTCGCATTGAATTGGGTCATGGCTAAGGGCGCTATTCCCATTCCGGGGGCAAAAAATGCCCGTCAAGCTCAAGATAATGCAGGCGCCTTGGGTTGGCAGCTCAGTGTAGACGAAGTAACTGCATTAGATGCGGCTAGCGATAGAGCTTTGGCTGTAGCTTGATTATTCCACAGGAGGAAACTGATGGTTAGCATCGAGAAAATTGATACCAGGAACAAAGCTGATGTCAAACGGTTTGTCAGGCTGCCATATCGTCTTTTTAAAGGTCACCCCCAATGGGTTCCGCCTCTATTTATCGATCAAGAGATGTTTTTAAACCGTGGGAAACACCCCTACTATGAACACTCTGAGGCAGATTTTTTTGTGGCTGTCCGCGATGATATTGTGATTGGGCGGATAGCTGTCCTGGAGAATAAAAATTACAACCAGTTCCGTGATACCAATATAGCTCAATTTTACTTGTTTGAGTGTGAGAATGATCAGGAGGCTGCAACAGCACTATTTAACCGAGCATTTGAATGGGCGCATGAGCGCGGGCTTAAGAAAATCATCGGTCCGAAGGGGTTTTGTGTACTGGATGGGTACGGATTGCTGGTAGATGGATATGAGCATCACCAAATGATGACAATGATGAACTACAACTATCCATACTATGTAGACCTGGTTGAGGAGCTGGGATTTGTCAAAGAAGTGGATTTTGTATCCTGCTACCTTAGTGCGGATACGTTTCACTTACCAGAGCGTATCCATCGGATCGCAGACCGTGTGCAGCAAAGGGGGACTCTGCGGGTAGAGAAATTCAAGAGTAAACGTGATCTAAAAGCGTGGGCGTCCCGTGTAGGACGAGCATACAATAATGCATTTATCAATAATTGGGAGTTCAGCCCACTGACAGAAAATGAGATTGCGTTCGTTTTAGACACCATACTAACCGTTGGAGATCCGCGCTTAATCAAGATCATTTCTCATGATGATGAGGCAGTAGGATTTCTATTAGGATTTCCTGATTTATCGAGGGCTTTACAGCGAGCTAACGGCCGATTGTTGCCTTTCGGCATCTTTGATCTGCTGTTAGAGATGCGGCGTACAAAGTGGATTGCAGTCAATGGTGCTGGGATACTACCCGGTTTCCAAGGACGGGGCGGGAATGCATTGCTGTACTCAGAGATGGAGAAAACAGTACAAGATTTTCATTTTGAGCATGCTGACCTAACACAAGTCGCTGAGACGGCGGTCCAGATGCGCAGTGATTTGGTGAATCTCGGAGGTAAGCCATATAAGAATCATCGTGTGTATACACGTGATTTGTAGCGGCTATCATTTTCGAGAATCGTAACGCTCAGTTTTTATTTCTGCTCAAAGCCATATAAGTAGCAACATAATGCTGCTTACTTGTCTCTTTGTGTGGGTACTTCTCCCCTTCCAACTCCAACTAACTCAAAATTAGAAGCCAAACCATTGTCTGGTGTCTTCGTTTAGCTGGTATTCGCCAGGTAATAGAGAGTGCTTTGGTTTGTTTTATTATAGAAGTGAAGGAAATGTCTAATTTATGTGTGGGTAATGGCTATGCGCATTATATATTCATTAGTCATATACCAAGAATTCATATGCTATAACATTTATCAATTGATTTGATTTCCTTAGCTATTTCTCTGAATGCTACTTACTTCTTTGGGAATACTTCATACGCTTGAATATCGTGCGCCCTGCCCTTCACATCGATTTGACCGACAAGCTTCGTATCGAATGTGTCCAGGATGGCCTCAACCGTCGCAGGCCCAATGAGCAATTTGTTCGGTCGAGCCCTTTTCTCAAGACCGGCTGCGACGTTTACGGTGTCCCCCAGCACTGCAAATTCGATCCGCTGCTTGGTATCCACGTAACCGGCGACGACGTCCCCTGTATTCACCCCTATTCCTATCGTGATTTCTTGTTCAATATCTTTATTGATTACTTTGATCTGATCCAATATTTCTAATGCTGCTTTGACAGCGCGTACTTCGTGTTTGGATGTATCTCCGGTCATGCCGAAAACAGCCAATAATCCATCCCCGCTAAACTTATCGATCATGCCATTATGTTCAAATACAATCTCAGAGGCATCCAGATAGTAACGATACAGTAATTCGCCAAATTTAGTCGGGCCTAATCTTTCAGCCAATCCAGTGGAATCGGCAATATCTGCAAACAGCACTGTAATCTTATGCTCAGCTAAACCTGGCAGCTTACTATCAGCGACAAAACTCTCAAAGACCAATTCTCCTTCAGCTGGAGAAACAAACCTTACCAACAGCTGACGTATGCGTTGTTCTTCCCTGACTCTTTCAAGTAATTTCATTCGCTGGATCGTAAGTGCAGTTTGGTGGCTTATCGCCACTGCGGGCTGTAAATCTACTTCATCAAACGGTTTTGCCAGCGGATCAGTTTTATACATGTATATCAAACCGAAGAGCTGCTCTCCCGAGATAACAGGTACGCATAAAGCAGAAACAACGTGGAGCTGAACAACACTTTTACTGAGCTGCTCTTCATCAGCCGGAATATCAGGCAGAATCACAGCTGCCCGTTTGTCAATTGCCATTTGGGCGATTGAAGTTGGAAACCCAAGTTCTCCCATCCGGTTAAAATCTTCTACTAGCAATACTTCACACTTATCAGCTCCCAATGCAACTTGCACCATTTTCGATACTTCCTGAAGCGCGGTATCGATATCCATGACTGTGTTAAGTTTTGAAGCGACTTCGTACATTAACACCGCATGCTTATCTAAAGATTCAATTACAAGCTCACGCGTCAAGGGCTGGGTCCCTCTTGGACGAACCAAGGCAGGTTCAACCTGTTCTTGTTCTCTTTTAGTGATATCGAAAATATGATCACCAATCCGGACAATATCGTTCGGCTGGAGTCTGCATGGCTCTGAGATGCGTACTTGATTTACGTAAGTTCCATTCGTGCTGCCCAGATCCCGAATTAATAGTTGACCAGTACTTTCCTCATACTCAAGAGCTGCATGGGTTCGAGAAGCAGATAGATCATAGATGACAATATCGTTATCCTGTTTTCTGCCGATCGTTGCCCTGGCAGATTTTATAGGATATGCATTTGGTTTCCCGTCCGCTGAGCGTCCTAGCAGCACCCACATATTCCTTCTCCTATACGTAAGCTGTCTATCAGATTATCCAAAATCACCCAGATATCATCAAATGGTTATTCACCATATTTCCACAGGCACACTGGCGATGCTGGTACAATGCATACCGGGAAATCAATAGCAAATCCCCAATTTTGAGGAGGCGAAATGAGAGTAGATGGTAGGGCTCCAGACCAACTGCGCCCTGTACACCTTATCCCAGATTTTATCACTTATCCCGAAGGTTCCGTACTCATTGAGATCGGGAACACACGTGTTCTTTGTAACGCATCCATCACTGATGGTACACCGGCATGGCTTGAAAAAAGGGAACCACAGCAAGGTTGGCTAACAGCCGAATACGCCATGCTCCCACGCTCAACTACAACCCGCACACCCCGTGAGACAAAAGGCTTGCGCGGCCGGACCCATGAGATAAAACGATTGATCGGCCGGAGCCTGCGACCTGCAGTTGACCTGCACAAACTTGGACCCCGTACTTGCATTATTGATTGCGATGTCCTTCAAGCAGACGGCGGGACTCGAACAGCGGCTATCACTGGTGGATATGTAGCGTTGGCAATAGCCCTCAAAAGACTCGCTCGCGCCGGTCGGTTGCCTGAGGGCGTCCTAAAGGATCAGATTGCTGCTGTTAGCGCTGGTTTGGTCACCGGTGAGCCACTGCTCGATTTGTGCTATGCAGAGGATTCGGCTGCTGATTGTGATATGAATATCGTCCAAAACGCATCAGGTTATTTTATAGAAATTCAATCCAGCGCCGAAGGAGCTATGTTCTCCCGTCAAGAATTCAATTTATTACTAGACTATGCAGCTATCGGCATATCCTCGCTACTTACGCAACAAGATGAAGCTATCCAGATGGTATTATTATCCCAATAATCAGTTAGCCTCCAATTAATTTGGCGTAAAAAACCTGTTATTGCCCTTTTCTGCGTCTCCACAACTACATATTTGAACTGTAATTTAAGCCGTACATGCCGATAACATGAATGGGTTTCTGCTCGGATTGATTGTGCAGGATACTCATCACTATACTCCCAGAACAATGGAGCGTTGCATGGATGAAAAAGTAGTTGATAACATGACGATGAGACAGCTCTTAGCGGAGCCGAGTTCGTTAGATGATTTACTCATTCCCCAGAGCATCGTTATTGATATATTGTTACGCTTGTTATTTAATGAAGGGAATGTGTCACTAAGCCGCTTTGTAGAGGTCATGAAACTTCCAAGCAAAATTATCGATGATCTGCTGCTCTGGATGCAGCAGGAACACTTGGTTGAGGTATCAAAAGCCAATGGCCATGTTGGTCGGATCGGGTATGTCTATACCCAAACCGAAGCCGGGAAACAGCGTGCTCGTGATGCATTTGAACGCAGTCTATATGTAGGCCCTGTGCCGGTATCCATTCCTTATTACAACCGCGGCGTTGAACTACAGGCACAACGGGAGAAAAAAGTGAACTCCCATAAAGTGCAAGCCTCACTCAGTTCACTGGTCCTACCCGATGATTTTCACCGCCGGATCGGCCCAGCAATAAATTCAAGCACTTCCCTGTTCCTGTATGGCCCACCAGGAAACGGAAAAACTACGATTGCAGAGATTATTGGCCGTTTGATTGGCGGAACTGATCCAGTCTGGATTCCCTACTCAGTGACTGCGGGTGGGCATATCATCCAGATCCACGACCGGTTGGTCCATAAGCAGCTACCATTGGAAGGCAATCGTCATCCTGATTTTGGACGGATCGATCAGCGCTGGGGATACTTCTCACGCCCATCGGTGATGGTTGGTGGTGAGTTAAAAATGCCCTCGCTTGATCTGCTATATGATCCTGTAGCAAAAATATATGAAGCATCGCTGCAGATGAAAGCTAACTGTGGAATGTTTTTGTTGGACGATTTTGGTCGCCAACAAGTTCGCCCAATGGATTTACTTAACCGCTGGATTGTACCTTTGGAGAGTGAAGTTGATTTCCTGAGATTGAGCAGCGGGCAAACTGTGGTGGTCCCCTTTAAAATGCTGATCTTATTCAGCACAAATCTGGATCCATTAGAACTAGTCGATGATGCATTCCTGCGCCGTATCCATGTCAAGGTGCATGTCGAACCGCCAACTGAGCAAATTTACTACCAGATTTTCTTGCGGGCGTGCAACGAATATAAACTCTCTTTTGACAAAGCTTCTTTTGTTTACCTGCTTCAGAACTGGTACCACAAAACTGAACGCCCACTGCAAGCAGTACATCCCCGTGACCTGATCCAAACCATTATCGCGCTGTGCGAGTATGAAGAGACACCACCCACGTTAACACCAGAACTCATTGACGCAGCGTGTAAAAGCTATTTCGTTGATTGAACGAGGGAAAACCGTAGCAAACTAATTCTCGATGGAGAATCAACTAACTTACAGAAGAAATTATGCTAAACTGAGTAGTGGCGAACAATTCACTGCTCAGTTGTTTTATATTCATTAGATCGCTACCAGAGCTGGAAAGTAACAGGGTTTAAACTAATAAATGCCAATATCAAGATGATTTTGCTCGCGTTGCACATGATGCTCACAATACCGATCATATTGTATGGGCAAGGTACATCCAAAATGAACATCACGGGTACTCTTCTCAACTGTGACAATTGATGCTCTCTTCTGACTATCCCTTCATTGAACCAAATAACTACCGGATTAAGATGATTAACTCCTAAAAGGAAAAAACATGGACTACACCAAACTAGGTCGAACGGGCTTAAAGGTCAGTCGTATATGTCTGGGCACAATGAATTTCGGCCCATTCACAGAAGAAGCCGACAGCCAACTGATCATGGATGCAGCTCTTGATCAAGGGATCAATTTTTTTGATACAGCAAATGTCTATGGATGGAAAACGGGTGTTGGCGTCACTGAGACAATCATTGGCAGATGGTTTGCCCACGGTGGGGGTCGCCGGGATAAGGTCATCCTAGCCACAAAAGTGTATGGCCGCATGGGTGAATGGCCAAATGAACGCTGTCTGAGTGCATACCATATCCGCAAGGCGTGTGAGGAGAGTTTGCGCCGCCTGCAGACCGATCACATCGACCTCTACCAAATGCACCACATCGACCGTGAGACTCCTTGGGAAGAGATTTGGCAGGCGATGGAGACATTGGTTCAGCAAGGAAAAGTAATCTATGTAGGCAGCAGTAATTTTGCGGGAT